>JALVQH010000284.1 GCA_027031505.1 Campylobacteraceae bacterium
TCGGTCTGGTGAAGCACCTTTTCGTTGAGCCAGACGCAGGCTGAGCAGTGGATCCCCTCGATGATGAGGTTGATTTCACTCAGTCCTTCGGGGGTGGTGCGGATGTACTTTTTCTTGAACCCTTCCAGATCGAAGCGCTCCAGATCGTCGTGCTCTGTGGCATGCTCCGCCGGGTCGAGGGTCTGTTTGCCCCGTTTTTCGTAGAAACTCTCCAGCCCGTCGGACTTGAGCAGATGATAAACCCCTTCGCACCCTTTGCAGCAAAAATAAAGGGTCTCATCCCCCTCCTGCTCGGTGATCATCACCGATTCGTCAAACTCAAGCCGGCAATGGGTACAGGGAACAAGTGCCACGGGGGACTCCGTTTGGGAAAATAAGTGGTATTATAGCGTTTGTTTTTTAGAGAGGGTCTTTATCTCATATCCGCAATTCCAGCTTGTTCACCCGATAGTTGTGCACCAGCGTCTGGATGATGCTCTGATAGGGGATACCGATCTCATTGGCGCGTTGTTTGACAAACTCCAGATCGGCACGTTTGAGATTGAGGCTGATTTGCTTTTTTTCATTGAGATACTCCAGCGTCTCGGCAGCCATCTGCTTGAGTGCGTCATTGTCGAACGGTTCACTTGCAGGCGGATGGGTTTCGATCGCTTCGAGCAATTCGAGTTCTTCATCGGTGTAGGGCATGTCAGCTCTCCTTGTGATATTTTTTGTGCAGCTTGCGACTGGGGATGATGTTTTTGAGAAAGATATCCTCTCCGTCATGCACATACGGGACATAGTGGACATAGCCTCCCAATTCGATCACGTAGATGTATTGGTTGGGATACTTGTCTGTGTTGGGGTGCTTGAAATGGTCGAGGACACCGTTGCGTTTGATCTCTTCGACCACATCAAAAAATCCAAAACCTCTCTCGGCTTTGAGGATGGCGTTTTTCTCTTCACTCCATCTATACACTATACCACCTTACTCAATATATGAGACCATTATATCCTGTATAAAATAATATGTCAATAGATCCGAATCGAAAACACTCATCACAAAAGATTTCGAGTCATCTCTAACAAACCCTTGGCTATAATCCCATCATGTCACTTTTTCAAACCTCCGTGCTCCGTGCCTATCTCCATTCGTTTGATACCTCACCGGCTTTGGCGGCGTATGCGGTTTATCGGGATATGTTTCTGCCCAAGATCGAAAACATCCGCCGATCCAAAGAGGAGCAGTATCAGTATGGTTTCCTCGACGATCTCTTCGTCAAGGTGCTGGGGTACACCCTCAACCCTTCGCCCGGATACGATCTCATCGCCGAACAGAAAAACACCAGCGATGCCAAAAAAGCCGACGGTGCGATCCTGCGCGAGGGGCAGGTGATCGCGGTGATCGAGCTCAAATCCACCCAGACCCGATCGATGGAGAAAATCGTCGATCAAGCCTTTGCTTACAAGCACAACCACCCCGGATGCCGCTATGTCATCACTTCCAACTTCGAGAAGCTGCGGCTCTATGTGGAGCACTCCGATGCGTTCGAGGAGTTCGATCTCTTTAGCCTCGATGAGGAGCGGTTCGTGCTCCTCTATGCGCTGCTGGGGCGGGAGCATCTCATGGCGGATGTGCCGCTGCGTCTCAGAGAGCAGTCGCGGCTGAGGGAGGAGGATATCTCGGGTGAACTCTACAAAAAGTACGCCAGACTCCGCACCGATCTGTTTGACAATATCCTCCGCAACAATCCACACTACGACAAACACCTGCTGCTGGAGAAGACCCAGACGATCCTCGATCGGATGGTGTTTATCTTTTTTGCCGAGGATCGGGGGATTTTGCCGCCCAATACCATCGCGGCGATCATCGAACACTACAAAAACGACATCGAAGATCGGGAGTTGTGGCATTTTTACAAGATCTATTTCCGGGCAATCCATCGGGGCAATGTCAAACTGAAGATCCACGAGTACAACGGCGGGCTGTTCGCCGAAGATCCGATTCTCGAGGTGCTGGTGATCGATGCGGAGGTGATCGAGTCGCTGCCGCTGGCGTTGAGTGCGTATGACTTCAACACCGACATCGATGTCAATATCCTCGGGCATATCTTTGAAAATTCGCTCAACGACATCGAGGAGCTCAAGGCGCGTATCAACGATGAAGATTTTGACCCCACCCTCTCCAAACGCAAAAAAGACGGAGTATTCTATACCCCCGAATACATCACCCGCTACATCGTGGACAACACACTCGGTACCCTCTGCCAGGCCCAAAAAGAAGCACTTGGACTCGACAACATCGACATCGCCATCCCTAAAAACCCCAAGCGCCTCACCCAGGCCGAAACCCGGATCAAAGAGGCACTCGAAGCCTACCGCGACTACCTCCTATCACTCAAGATTCTCGATCCGGCGTGCGGCTCGGGTGCGTTTCTCAACCAGGCGCTCAACTACCTCATCGAAGAGCACCGCTTCATCGATGAGGGGATCCGCACCCTCATGGGCGGGGCGGTGCTGGGGCTGTACGATGTCAAAAAGGGCATCCTCGAAAATAACCTCTACGGCGTGGACATCAACCCCGAAGCGGTCGAGATCGCCAAGCTCTCACTCTGGCTGCGCACCGTCGAGAGCGGACGCAAGCTCAACCGTCTGGCAGACAAGATCAAGGTGGGCAACTCCCTCATCGACGACCCTGAGGTGGCAGAGGATGCCTTTGTCTGGAAAGAGGCATTCCCCGAAGTGTTTGCTGAGGGTGGATTCGATGTGGTGATCGGCAATCCGCCGTATGTGCGGCAGGAGCTTTTGGGTGCGGAGGCAAAGGCGTACTACAAGGCATGCTACCGCACACACCACAACTCCGCCGATCTCTACATCCCGTTTGTCGAAAAGGGGATCAGCCTGCTGAAAACTGGAGGAAAATTCAGCTTCATCTTCCCCAACAAATGGCTCAAAGCCAAATACGGCAAGCCCCTGAGAGTATGGCTGAAGTCACAGGGGATCGAGGAGATCGTGGATTTTGGTGATCTTCAGATTTTTGACGGGGCGACTACCTATCCGCTGATCCTGACCGTCACGAGAGGGAAAGAGCCGAACCGTTTCCGATTTGCCAGGGTGGAAAACGGAGCCCTGGACGATCTCAAAGGGTATGTGCGTACCCATGCTTCGGAGATCGCGCTGGATACGCTTGATGATGACGGGTGGCAGCTGGTCTCGGCAAAAATATACCGTCTGCTGGAGAAAACGGGACAAAACAGTATCTCGTTGGGTGACTATACGCATGGAGAGATATATCGGGGTATTGTAACAGGTTTGACGGAAGCCTTTGTAGTTAATGACGAGGTATATCGGAAACTGATAGAGGCGGATCGTCGTTCCGATGAGGTGCTCAAACCGTTTGTCATGGGCAAGGATATTCAGCGGTATGACACGCCCCAGA
>JALVQH010000285.1 GCA_027031505.1 Campylobacteraceae bacterium
TGCCTTTCTGGATGGGGCAGCAGGTTTCTTGACAGTTTTATCCTGTTCGTTGAGCCTGGCTTCCAATTTGTCATTTAAGGCCTTCAGTTTGTCTAACGTACTGCTCATCTGTATCGTAATCCCCGCACAATGGAATGTTTAATAAAATATTAAGTAATATAGTACCCAACTTTTCATTAAACATATCTAAAAATATTAACAAACTTATTTGAAAATATCAAAATATTTGTAAATATCAGGATAAAGATCCTAAAGCTTGAACCCGGTAGAATACTGCACCGTAACAAACAGGAAATACAGAATGGATTATCTGGAAATCTCCGGGAACAAAAGGCTCAGCGGCGCAATCGAAATCAGCGGGGCGAAAAATGCGGCTCTGCCTGTGATTGCAGCTACAATTCTCAGTACCCGGCCGCTGACATTGGCCAATCTTCCAAATGTGGTTGACATTCAAACGCTTCTTAAGCTGCTGGATATGCTTGGAAGTCAGGTGGAGCATAAGGGGACACATGCCCGAATCGACAATGGAACCATGCGTTCTACCCGCGCCGTTTATGAAATCGTTTCTCAGATGCGTGCTTCCATCCTTGTGCTGGGGCCTTTGCTGACCCGTTTCGGTGAATGCGAAGTGAGTCTTCCCGGCGGATGTGCCATCGGCCAGCGGCCGATCGACCTTCACCTCAAAGCCCTCGAAGCGATGGGAGCAAAGATCGAAATCAAAGGGGGCTATGTCCGCGCCGAAGCACCCGGAGGGTTGCATGGAGCTAAAATCATTTTTGACAAAATCACCGTAGGGGGCACTGAAAATGTCCTGATGGCTGCGGCGATGGCGCACGGAAAAACCGAAATCATCAATGCTGCACGGGAGCCGGAGATTGTTCAGCTGTGCACTATGCTGTCAGTAGCCGGTGTCGAGGTCGAAGGGGTTGGTACCGGGACGATTACGGTTTACGGTACCGGCGGCAGGACGCTGGAGTGGAGAGAGCCGATCGAGATCATCCCCGACCGGATCGAAGCGGGTACTTACCTCTGTGCCGGGGCGATTACCCATTCGGAGTTGACACTTGAGCGGGTGAACATCGAGCACATTCAGGCCATGATCGACAAACTTGAATCAATGGGGTGCCGCTTTACGATCGGGAAGGGGCGTATTACGATCCATGCGCCGGAGACGCTCCGACCGGTTAACATCATTACGGCAGAATATCCCGGTTTTCCGACCGATATGCAGGCTCAGTTCATGGCCGTTGCGACGCTTGCCGAAGGGGAGAGCCTCATCGAGGAGCGGTTGTTCGAGAACCGTTTCATGCATGTCAGTGAACTCAACCGTCTTGGAGCCGATATCTGGCTCAAGGGCAATACGGCGGCGGTCAAAGGAGTTGAGAGTCTGTATGGTGCCGATGTGATGGCGACCGATCTGCGTGCAAGCTCCGCATTGGTTCTGGCAGCTCTCGCTGCTGAAGGGACGACGCGTGTGCGCCGAATTTATCATCTCGATCGCGGTTACGACAATCTTGAAGGCAAACTTGAAAAGCTTGGTGCGCATATCATTCGAAAGCGTGAGTAGTCAATCAGGAGCAGGGATTTCGATCCCGTCAGGCAGAACCGAAGTTCTGCCCTCGAAGTATTGGATAAATATCCACTGGTTTTATAACCTACCGGCTATTTCGCCGGCTGCAACACGACCGGTCGTGTGCCGGTGGAAGTTGTGGTGTTGCCCGATTGGGTGCCTTTGAGTGCAGCAATGGCCTCTTCGATGTTTCGGTCATTTTTTTTCCGGGCGCTTTCGATCAAACGGTATTCCGCTTCATAATCCAACAAGGACGATCCTCCCGTGTAAGCCGCAATGGCTCTGCGAGTGCCCGAGCCCACGACTCCGTCAATCTTGCCGTGATACGTTCCGTGGACTTTGAGAGCAGCTTGTAGACGTTTCCCTTTGGTCAGGCGACTGTTTCCCTGTGCACTGAGATAACGATCCAGCATAAAAAGATCCCCGAGATAAACCAGCGTATCTTTTGCCTGAGGGTCAAGTGATGCCGTATTGCCCCGCTCGTAAGCCCGGTTCATTGCTTTGACAGCTGAACGGGTTTCGTAGGCGTTGATCTCCCCATCAATGGCTCCATGATAAAATCCAAGCGATTTGAGTGCTGTTTGAATCTTTTTCTGGGGTGTCATTGTCGCTACAGGAGCCTTGTAGACTTTTCTGGTCTTGCGATGGGTAACATGCCTCCTGGTACGGTGCACCCGATGACGGCGACCGTTGTGATAGATTTCATTGGTAACGACTGAACCGACGACACCACCGACGACACCACCGACGACACCATCGACAAAATCAGCATATGCGATACCGCTTCCCAGCAACAAGGCACTGAGTATTGCTGCACTGCCCTTTCTCTTCCACATGGTTTCTCCTTTTGGTTGAAAGTTATTTACAACAGTAGTATACCATATTATTGTGACACAATCGTGTCATGAGGATATCGACAGGCAAAAGCAGCTGTGTTATGGATGGGATAAAAGTCACTTTTGGCTATAATCGCGCCATTATTATACGCATCAGGATCAGAAGAGTGAGAACACATTATTGCGCCGAAATCGGCGAAGAACAGACAGGAGAGGTGGTGACCGTCGCCGGATGGGTCGCCAGTCGCCGGGATCATGGCGGGGTGATTTTTATTGACTTGCGGGACAAGGACGAGGTGGTGCAGCTCGTGTGCGATCCGGCCGACAGCGTCGAAGCCCATGCCAAAGCCGAAGAGGTGCGCGACCAGTTTGTCCTCATTGCCACGGGCAGGGTACGTGCCCGGGGTGAGGGGCTCGAAAACCCCAACCTCAAGACCGGCAGGGTCGAGATCGTCGTGGAGAACCTCGTGATCGAAAACCGCTCACGCCCCCTCCCCTTCGAACCGGGGGACGAGAAGGTCAACGAAGAGATCCGCCTCAAGTACCGCTACCTTGAGCTCCGTACCGAGAAGGCGTACGAAACATTCAAACTCCGCTCCAAAGCGACCATCGCCACCCGCAACACCCTCGATGCGATGGGCTTTTTGGAGGTAGAGACGCCGGTGCTGACCAAATCGACCCCTGAAGGAGCCCGGGACTACCTCGTCCCCAGCCGGGTGCACGGTGGAGAGTTCTACGCCCTGCCCCAGTCGCCGCAGCTGTTCAAACAGCTTCTGATGGTGGGGGGATTCGACCGCTATTTCCAGATCGCCAAATGTTTCCGCGACGAGGATCTGCGTGCCGACCGCCAGCCGGAATTTACCCAGATCGATGTGGAGATGAGTTTCTGTGACCAGGAGGAGGTGATCGGTGTGGGGGAAAAGCTGATCCACGACGTCTTTGACGCATGCGGCTTTGAGGTGCCGGAGCACTTTCCCCGGATCACCTATGCCGAAGCGATGGAGAAATA
>JALVQH010000286.1 GCA_027031505.1 Campylobacteraceae bacterium
ATCCACATCTTTGATGCGCAGGTTCAGCACTTGCGGGATATGTTTCCTTTCTTTGGCTCTTGGAGCTTGTATGTTCCACGAACCAGTATCCACGCCCAATACTTCTCTGTAAAGAAACAACAATATCGAGAAGTTTCTTTTTGGGTGCCATATTACTTTTCCTCCTTAAGGGACATTTTGTCCTTTTAATGGTTTTTCTGCAAATAACGGACATTTTGTCCTGCTAATTGCTATTTCAGCACAAAAAGGACATTTCTTGTTTAAGAATATTAACCCGAAAATGCGAAATTCATAAAAAATGTGTCAGATTGTCATACTTTTTGTTTTTAACAGACATTTTTCGTGTCCGTTAATCCTATTGACAAAAGGCACACATTTTGGATATAGTTAAACCATGAAAATTTACAAATGGAACAAAGAGAAAAATATCATTTTGAAAAAAACTAGAGATATTAGTTTTGAACAGGTTGTGATGCATATTGAGCAAGGGGATTTACTTGATATTATCAAGCATCCAAGTAGTGAAAAATATTCACATCAAAAGGTTTTAGTTGTCATGATAAAAGACTATGTTTATGCTGTTCCATTTGTTGAAGAGGATGAAAATACAAGATTTTTAAAAACTGTTATTCCAAGTAGAAAATTAACTAAAAAATATTTAGGAGCTAAGTCATGATAGATTATAAGTTAGATAAAGAAGAACAGGAACTTTTAGATTCTATTGAAAATGATGAATGGGTTTCGGTTGATAATCTTCAACATGAGATAAAAGAGCATCAAGAGATAGCAAAAAATACTCTTAAAAAAGATAAGAGGATAAATATTAGACTATCGTCTTTTGATTTGGAAGCTCTAAAGACTAATGCAGTTGAGATGGGATTGCCATATCAAACTTTAGTATCTAGTATTTTACACCAGTATATTAGTGGTAGATTAGTCCCTTTAGATGATAACAAGACAGCGGAGAGGAATATGCCTCACGGCGAGTTTGCTTAAAGTTTTTGAACTAAGAGCCGCTTGCAAATTCAACCAACCTCAGACGACCGTCCTCCTTCCGGAGCGGTTTCCACAATTAAAAAAAGCTCTCCAGGTTGTTTGACCCGGAATATCGTCTCATTGTGAGTGATTTTCGATCAATTTCCCATTTTCACTCCATGCTTCATGGTTTGGCACTCGAAATCGTCTTGTTCTGGCAGTATGTTTCTCTTGTGTGTCACGTCACCAGCTTCAAACTCTGATGAATGCAGACAGAGAGGATCCCAGAGGCCAGTACCGAAGCGACTTTGGTACCCCCTTTGTAGTAGATGGTGTTGGTCTGGATGTTGTAGACACTTTTGGCCACAAACGCCCGGGCAATCTGTTCCCGGTCTCCGGGTGGGTTGGTTGGAGAGGTATTGACGATGTATTGCTCGATTTGGGCAAAGTCGAGTATACGAATCAGTTTGGCCTCTTTGGTGCTGAACTCCTCTATTCAGAGGCTCTCTTGCAGTTGGGGAAAGAGAGAGTTTTCAAGATTGAGGATTTTGTGCCACATTTTAGAAAAAGTTGAAAAAACTTCCGGTACAATGTTTTCCATAAAAAGCCTTTTGTTCTTGTAGGATGTTGTGATGTTTCACAAAAGAATTATAGCATTTTATGGGATATAGGAGGCTTTTTATCACTCAAAAAAAGGTTAAAACTTCCATCGTTGAAGCCGAAAGGTTTCTCTCTTTTTTGTTTTAATCTATCTTAAATTACAGGGTGCTTTTTGGAATTTGCAAGGGGCTCAAGACTTTACTCATTCCGCAGCACATGCAGCGGATCGGTGGAGGCGGCTTTGCGGGCTGGGTAGAGGGAGGAGAGGAGGATAATGAGGCAGGCTCCGAGCAGAATGAAACCGAAGTCGCTCCAGAGCAGGTCGACGGGGAGTTTGGTGTCGCCATAGACATCGGGGGGAAGGGAAATCAGATCGAAGGTCTTGAGTGTCCATATTCCCAGCCATCCAAAGAAGGTTCCGGCTACGATACCCGCTCCGCCTATGATAAGTCCGAGACGAAAAAAGATCGCATAAATCTCCCGTCGGGTAGTGCCGAGAGTGCGCATCAGAGCGATCTCGCTCCGTCGACTCATGACGGTCATCAGCAGTGAGGAGATGATGTTGAGCGATGCGACGAGAATGATGAGCAGCAGGACGAGAAAAAGAGCCTTTTTCTCCATAGCCATGGCGGAGTAGAAACTGCCGTTTTGCTGCCACCAACCCTCGATATCGAGATCATCCGGGAGGATGGCGCGAAGCTTTTTGAGATCGGCCATGGCATTCGTACTGTAGATGTGCACGCCGTCGTAGAGACCCGCTTTGCGGTGGAGAAGTTTGCGCAGGGCATCCTGGGTGGTATAGATGATCGCTTTGTCGTATGCGGCCAGCCCCGAATCAAAGATCCCGTCAATGATGAAACGTTTTTGCAGAGGCATAGTGCCCAGTCCCATAGCCTGCTGTTCGGAAAAATAAAGGATCAGCTTGTCTCCGACCCTGGCGCCCATCTCTACCGCCAGCCCGTCTCCGATGATTATGCGGTACCGGCTTGCAGAGGGGTGTTTGGGCACAGTGCGTGCAAGGACGGGATTGATGGCTGCTTCCCGGGCAAAATCAACACCAAAAACCATGCTCCCCTGAAGCGATGTGTCGTTGCGGGTGATCACCTGCGTTGTGTAGTAGGGGCTGAGTTTGAGCCGGGGAAATTTCTCGGAAATGGCATCAAGGGTTGCCTGGGAAACACCGTCACCATACGAGGTGATCGTCAGGGGATAATTCATCACAAACAGTTTCTCCCTGAATTGAGTATAGGTTCCGTTCATGATGGCCATGGCGATCATCAGAACCATAACACCCGCAGCAATTCCGAGAAAGGCCAGCAGTGTAGAGATAAAAATAAAAGGGTTGTCGCGGTCGTACCGAAGATAGTGCTGTACAAATGTAGTGACAAAACGACGATTGGTGTGTGCGGAGGAGAGTGCCATCAGGCCAGAACACCCTTTCTGGGTCCGCTTTTTCCGCAGCAGTTTTTGTATTTTTTTCCGCTTCCGCACGGACAGGGATCGTTGCGTTTTGGTTTTTTGGGGGCGATATAAGGCTGGCGTTTGCCGGATTCTTTTTGTTCGGCAGGTGTTTCAAATCCATGCTCGCGCATAACTTCATCGGGAATTTCAAGTTCATCACGCATCTGTTCGAGGGTGTCCACCTCTTCTTCGGGCGTTTCGAAATTGAATTCAACGAGATGGAGGAGTTTTACCGATTCAAATTTGATCCGTTCGACCAGTGCTTCAAACAGACGAAAACTCTCCTGTTTGTATTCGGTCAACGGGTCTTTCTGGTTGTAGCCGCGCAGGCCGATTCCGGTCTTGAGGACGTCCA
>JALVQH010000287.1 GCA_027031505.1 Campylobacteraceae bacterium
TGCACAAACTCGCCACCCTCGGCGTCCACATCGCCCCGCCGGTCATGGGCTACTACGCTGAGCACGATTCTCTGGAGGCCATGGAGCGCTTTGTCGTAGGCAAATGGTATGATTTGCTGGGGATTGAGCATACATTGTATCGGCGGTGGACGTAAAGGTATCCCTTTCCGTTCAGCATTATTATTTGCATCCCCATCAAAAGATAGGGACGGGAGGAGCTTGATGGTGTTCGCTTCTACTGAGGCAATGAGATGAGAAAAAGGAATATTATGCAAAGAAAAACATCAATATTAATTGTTTTGGCAATAAGTTTATTATTGTTAAGTCCTTTTATCCTTTTTTATGGACTATATTAATCCACTTAATAACTTTTCCATTTATTGTGTTATATTATTTTTTTAAATATGTATTTGTGTCATTTTTCATTTCGGGCGTAGTTTTTATAGCTACATTTTTGTACATGAAAAAAATGAATAAAAATATTATTTTAACAATATTTTTGCCGACTTTTATGGCTTTTGTTGTCGCCACTATGGGTGGTTTGTATGAAGCTGAATTATCCATCAAAAATAAATCAATTGATAAATTTGGTAAACAACCAACATACATGAATATTTGTTTAAAAAATGCTTTGCAGTTTTGTCCATTCCGATGTGATCGTGTTTGCTATTATCCACATGCGCTTGTTGAAAAAAATGGAAAATATTATTATTGGAGTTTTCGAAAAAATGATTTTTTTATCTTACCTGAAAATAATATATTGCCTTATGGGCACTTGAAAAAAATACAAGAACCTATATGAATCTTCTCGTGCCATATCTCCTGATATGTCATGTACACGACTACTTCAGATGCAACATGCTTCTCCATCAGGAGACGAAGATAGAGAAAATATGACAATATGAAACATTTTTTTGCTTGGATTTAAAACCATGGTACTATGGGTTATGACTATGCTAAATGATAGCATATTGACAATCTGTATATTTTAGGATACACTATGGAATACTTTGTTCGAGAAACAACTCGGTTTAGCTCATGGATGGAGCACCTGAAAAATGTCTCAGCCAAAATCACCATAGCCCGTCGCATTCAGCGAATCAAAAAAGGAAACTTTGGTGATCACAAGCGGATCGACACGCATCTGTGGGAACTGCGTTTCCAGCAGGGTGCTGGTTATCGCGTTTACTATACCGTGCAGGAAAATCGAGTCGTTATCCTTGTGAACGGAGGCGACAAATCAACACAGCAGAAAGACATAAACACCGCACGAATACTTCTCAAGGAGATACAAAATGAAGAAGAATGAAACACGAGAATTTGATATCGCAAACTATCTCACTTCACGAGAACTGATTGCCGAATATATCACTCAGGTGCTTGCCGACGGGGACACAGATGAACTTCTCGATGCCATCGGCCACATCGCCCGGGCTCGCAGTATGACAAAGGTTGCCGATGAAACAGGACTCAAAAGAGAATCCCTCTACAAAAGTCTCAAAGCCGGAGCCAATCCAAAATTTGATACCGTTGTTAAAGTCTTGAATAGTTTTGGGGTACAACTGCAAGCGGTCTGAAAGAGCAACATCCACCCATCCCAAATAAGAATTATGCTATCCTACCCCCAACAAAAATCATGGGAATCCTCTCAATGAAATCTCTACCTACTACCTACTACCTACTACCCACTGAAATCTCCCGTGGAGATTTCCAATGATCCGCGCCATCTATCCCGGTACGTTTGACCCCATCACCGTCGGACACCTCGATATCGTCCGGCGGGCGTGCACGATGTTTGACGAGATCATTGTTGCGGTGGCCGATTCGCATGCGAAACAGCCGATGTTTACCCTCGAGAAGCGGATCGAGATGGCACAGGCGGCGACGGCCGACCGCCCCAAAGTCAAGGTGATCGGCTTCGAGAGTCTGCTGGTAGACCTCTCTGAGAAGCTTGATGCCAATATCATCATCCGGGGTCTGCGGGCGGTGAGTGACTTCGAATATGAGCTCCAGATGGGGTATGCCAACGCTTCGCTCAAACCAAATCTCGAGACGATCTACCTCATGCCGAGCCTCGAGCACGCTTTTGTGAGCTCTTCGATCGTGCGGACGATCCTCTCGTTCGGGGGCAAAGTGGATCATCTCCTCGCCCCGTCGACCCTCGAGCTGATCGACCAGTACAAAGGGGGATAAACCGATGTATATATTGTTTGAAGGGATCGATACCGCCGGCAAAAGCACCCAGATCGAGCGGATCGCCCTGCGTCACCCCGAAGCGATCCTGACTCATGAGCCCGGCGGCACGCCGTTCGGGCAGCGGGCGCGTGAAATTCTCCTCGGAGGGGAGATCCGTTCTCCCCGTGCCGAGCTACTGCTGTTTCTGGCGGATCGGGCTGAGCACTATGACACGGTGATCGCCCCCAATCGCGACGGTCTGGTGATCTCCGATCGCGGCTTCCTCTCCGGGATCGGCTATGCGATGGCATCGGGTGATACCACCCTCGAAGAGCTCATCGCCCTCAACCAATACGCCCTGCGCGGCGACTGGCCCGATGAGATCATCTTCCTGCAGACCGACTTCCCTGCCCTCCGTTCCCGTATGGCCGCCAAAGAGACCGACGGCATCGAAGAGCGCGGTCTGGTCTACCTCATGGAAGTCCAGCAGCACATGCTCGATGCCCTCAACCTCCTCGATATCCCTTTCCTCGTGGTGGATGCGACGAAGAAACCGGAAGCGGTTTTTGCGAGTATCAGCAGCTATCTGGGGTTGTAAGGGTTGAGTTTGTATGGCTTTTTTGCTATACTCAGATGAAAGAAATAGATGGAAAGGAATATCATAAGGGGCTTGGGCTTCAGCCCAACAAAACGCGGTAGCGTATTTTTCTCAATGAGGATCTGTTCCCTTTTTTTCTGTGGGACTGAAGTTCCATCCCCTTACCTTTTGTTTGCCATTTACCAATAACTAATATACGAATACACCAGTACACTATCCCCCTTCTGTAACGAAATTCAAGCTATAATGCCGCCAACGATTCAGAACAAGGATATCCCATGATCAAACCCCTTCGCGGTATGAAAGACCTCATGTTCGATGAGGCGCGTCGCTTCGAATATATCGTCGCTACGGCGAGTGAGATCGCCCGGCGGTATGGGTACAGCTATGTCGAGACGCCGATCCTCGAGGAGACGGCGCTGTTCAAGCGCTCGGTCGGGGAGAGCTCGGATATCGTGGGTAAAGAGATGTATCAGTTTGAGGACAAGGGGGGCAATGATGTCTGCATGCGCCCCGAAGGAACCGCCGGGGTGGTGCGCGCCTTCATCTCGGCCAAACTCGACCGGCAGCAGGGGAAGAACAAATTTTTCTACTACGGCC
>JALVQH010000288.1 GCA_027031505.1 Campylobacteraceae bacterium
AAAAAATGCTCGCCGTTGAGCACTTTGTTAGACTGTAGAAAGAAAAATAGGGTAGTTATTATAGTCAAAAAAGCTTCAGATCAGCTGGTGGCGGGTTCTTTGTGGGAGGAGGGGCTTCAGCCCAACAGAGACAGCACAATCGAGCCTCCTCAATCATTGCCGGTTATTATTTTGTATGGGACTGAAGCCCTGCTCCCACCCCGAAAGACAGGGATCCGGGAAAAAGGGAAGCAGCCTATCCCTCTTCTGCCGGCGTAAGGATCACATCCTCATTGGAAAGCATACCGGTTCCTACCGGAATCAGGCGTCCGATAACGACGTTCTCCTTGAGGTCGGCCAGCGGATCGATCGTGCCGGCAATGGAGGCTGAGGTGAGGACCTTGGTCGTATCCTGGAACGAAGCCGCCGAGATGATACTGTCGGCACCGACAGCTGAACGGGTAATACCCACCAGCATTGGCTCGGCAATGGCAGGCTCGCCTCCAAGCGCAACAATGCGCTGATTCTCTTCGTTGAATTTGCGCTTGGAAACAAGATCGCCTTCGATAAATTTGGTATCTCCGCTTTCAACGATACGTACCTGTCGCATCATCTGCGAAACAATCACTTCGATGTGTTTGTCCGAAATGTTAACTCCCTGGCGGCGATAAACCTGCTGCACTTCGGAGACAATGTACTCATAGAGTGCTTTCTCGCCAAGCGCATCGAGAATATCGTGGCTGGCAACCACCCCGTCGGTCAAGCGTTCTCCAACATGAACATATTCACCGGTATGGACAAGAATCATTTTGCCTTTGTCGACAAATTGTTCCGTTGTCTGGCCGTTGTCACCGACGATCACGATACGCTCTTTGCCGCGCAGCGGCTTGCCCATACTGACGGTTCCGTCAATTTTGGCAATCAGTGCAATGTCCTTGGGGCGACGGGCTTCAAAGAGTTCGGAAACACGCGGCAAACCTCCGGTAATGTCTTTGGATTTGATCGCTGCCTTGGGCTTCTTGGCCAGCACATCGGCGATTTCTACCTTTTCGCCGTTATGAACAAACAGACTCGTCTTCGGATCAAGCTGATAGCGGAGAATGTCCCCTCCCTCTGTTGCCAGAATAATGGTCGGCTTGTAACTCGACGGAATGTATTCGTTGAGCTCAAGACGGGTATCTCCGGTAATCTCGTCAAACTGCTCCGAAGCGGTGACACCCGGAAGGATATCTTCGAAAGTCACCGTACCGGCCTGCTCGGCTATAACCGGCTCGGAATAGGGATCCCACTCTGCAATCACTACCTGCACTTCCGTGGACGGTGCCGCAATCAAATCTCCCCGCTCCACTGAAGCATTGTCGGCCACTTGTACAACTGAACCGCGGGAGATATAGTGGCGGGCAGCCTCACGGTTGCTCTCGTCGACCACAACAGCAAAAAGACCCTTCTCCTCAACCGGAGCCCCCTCCTCGATCGTATCAATCGCCTCAAGATAATCCCCCTTGAGGATAAAGAATTTGACAACGCCTTTGGCGTCCGCCTGAACCCGCTGTGATACCGGTGCGCCGTCTTCAACTTTGAGTTCACTGGCAAACGGTATCCGCGCTGGAATGCTCCACCCCTCTTTGATCACTTCGACAATCGACTCATCGGCATTGACCGTATTGCCGTTGACATGAGGCAGGAAAAGCTTCCCTTCGACTTTTCCGGCTACACCGGCAAGCTCATTGGCTTTGGCGACATCACTTTTTCGCAGGATATATTTTGCATCATTCTCCCCTTTCGCTTGAACGGTAAGAGTGATTTCGTCGTGAGTAATCGCAATCGAGAGCTTACCTCTGAACGGAGATTTGATCTTGGGTTCAACCAGCAAAATACCTGCATTGCGGCGGTTGGCAACGATCAGGCCGCCCGCCCGGTTGCGGTAGGCATTCAGATTGTAATAGCGGATAAATCCCTCCCTGGAAGCAACAATCTGGCGCTCTTCCTTGCCCGCTGTTGCAGCTCCCCCGGTATGGAAGGTCCGCAACGTCAGCTGAGTTCCCGGCTCCCCGATTGACTGGGCGGCAATAACCCCTACCGCCTCCCCTTTTTTGACGAGACGGTTTTCGGCCATATTCAGACCGTAACACTTGGCACAGATGCCGGTAGGGGCTTTACAGGTCGCCGGAGCACGCATGACGACAGAGCGGACACCCGAATCGCTGATAATCTTGGCTGCTTCTTCATCGATCAGGCTTCCTTCGCTCAACAGCACTTCGTTGGTCACAGAATCGATCACATCTTCTGCCACGACACGGCCATATACACGATCCGCCAGAGGCTCAATCAGCTCGTTCCCGATGCTGATCTCGGAAACTTCAACCCCCTCGTGGGTACCACAGTCATCCATGCTCACTTTGACGTTCTGAGCCACATCAATCAGCTTGCGGGTCAGATAACCGGCATTGGCAGTCTTGAGAGCAGTATCCGCCAGACCTTTTCGCGCTCCGTGGGTCGAAATGAAGTATTCCAGCACATTGAGTCCTTCACGGAAATTTGAAGTGATAGGCGTCTCGATGATCGATCCGTCCGACTTGGCCATCAATCCCCGCATACCCGAGAGTTGGCGAATCTGGGCAGCACTACCCCGCGCCCCGGAGTCAGCCATCATATAGACGGAGTTGAAGCCCTCTTTGTCTTTTTCAATCAGCTGCATAAGGTTGGCGGCAATGGTATTGTTTGCGTCGGTCCAGATATCGATAATCTTGTTGTAGCGTTCCTGCTCTGTCAAAAGTCCGGCACCGGCCTGTTGTTGAATCTCCACCACTTTGGCTTTGGCAGCCGTAACGATCTCGTTTTTGCTCTCAGGAACCTTGATGTCGTCGACGGAGATTGAGACTCCGGTGCGTGTTGCGTACTCGAAACCCATATCTTTGAGGTTGTCGAGGAATTCTGCCGTCAGAGCAATGCCGCTGTGTTTGTAAATATAATCCACAAGATTGACGATATCTTTTTTCTTCATCACCCGGTTCCAGTAATTCTCAGGAACATAATCCGGGAGGATCGAACGCAGGATCAGCCGTCCAGCCGTTGTCGTCACCACTTCACCGTCGATCAACGTCCGGACACGGGCATTCAGATCCAGGGTTTGCTGCTCATACGCAATGAAAACTTCATCCGCAGTGGCAAACAATTTGTGCTGCCCCCTGACTTCGGCTTTTTCGAGTGAGAGGTAGTACAGACCCAGAATCATATCCTGAGAAGGAACCGCAATCGCCTTGCCGGAAGCCGGCAGCAAAATATTCATCGAACTGAGCATCAGAATCTTCGCTTCAGCCACCGCCTCTGAAGAGAGCGGTACATGGACGGCCATCTGGTCTCCGTCAAAGTCGGCGTTGAAGGCAG
>JALVQH010000289.1 GCA_027031505.1 Campylobacteraceae bacterium
GCTTTGCCGATGGCGACGGTGCCCACCGGCATCCCGGCCGGCATCATCACCGTACTCAGGAGCGCATCCTGCCCGCGCAGTTCACCGCTGGCCAGCGGCACCCCGACGACCGGTTTGGTCGTCGCAGCCGCTACGGCACCGGCAAGATGAGCCGCCATACCGGCCGCAGCGATAAAAACCTGCGCCCCTTTCTCTTCGGCCTGTTTGATGTACGTTTTGGTTCGCTCGGCGCTGCGGTGAGCTGAGGAGATCACCAGCTCGTAGGGGACGCCGAATTTCTTGAGGGTTTCGGCACACTCTTTCATCACTTCGTAGTCGCTTTTGCTTCCGATGATTATCGAGACAAATTTCATGGGGTTTCCTTTCTGTTTCGTGGTTTTATTTTTGGAGGCAGGACTTCAGTCCCGCACTTTACGGGACTGAAGTCCCTGCTCCTTGACTTTCAGACGCTCTACCCCCCTGGGGGTGTTGCGCTGATGACCCGATGGGTCGGGGCGGAGCCCTTTGTTGGCTTTGGCTTCGCGGATATCGCGACGGAGGATCGTGTAGCCGGGCATAGGAGCGGGCAGCACAATCTCCCGCTCATCCCCGCTGTGGATGCACTCAAACTCCCGGCCGTTGGTGGCGACGATCTTTTTGACCTCCAGCCACCATTTTCCCTCTTCGAAAGTAATCGCACCGTATTCATTCTCCACCGGTTCAAGCACCGCGCCCACCGGCAGGACGATCTCGATCCGGTCACCGATGCATGTCTTGTCCTTGCACCGCCAGGTGGTGCCGCTCTCACTTACCAGAGCGGCCACCTGGTGGGTGCCGTCCTGAATGGTAAACTCCGTCGACTGGGTATCGCTGCGCTCGAAGGGGCGGTGAAGAAGGTACGCGTCGGTAAAGCCCCGATTCTGCGTCGTGGCGATCTCCGCCTCGTACCGCGGCGCATCAAACTGTCCGGCATACCAGTCATCGATCGCATGGCGATACGCACGGGTGACGATCCCAAGATAGTACGGCGATTTGGTACGACCCTCGATCTTGATCGAGTCGATGATACCGCTCTCAAGGATCGTATCCATATGGGAAGCGAGGTTGAGGTCTTTGGAGTTCATGATGTAGGTGCCCACCCCGTTCTCTTCGAGGCGGAAGGTGGTACCCGTCTCGGTATTGTGCGCGTAGATCTCGTAGGGGAAACGGCAGTCGTTGGCGCAACTCCCCCGGTTGGGGACGCGTCCGGTCTGAAGGGCAGAGATAAGGCAGCGCCCGCTGTAAGCAAAGCACATCGCCCCATGGACGAAGATTTCGATCTCGAGATCGGGGAGCGCTTCCTTGATCGCCGCCAGATCGCTCAGGCTGATCTCCCGTGCCGCGATGATCCGGCGCACCCCCATGTCGTAATAGACCTGCGCATCGTAGACGTTCATGACATTCGCCTGCGTCGAGAGGTGGATCGGAATCTGCGGCGCGATCCGGCTGGCCATCCGCACCACGCCGGGAGAGGCGACGATGAACGCGTCAGGCTTCAATTCGGCCATTTGAGCGATGTGCCGTTCGTAGGAGCCCAGCTGGGCATTGAATGGAAAGCTGTTGACGGTGCAGTAGACTTGTTTACCCCGCTCATGAGCATAGGCGATCCCCTCGGCGAAACTCTCCATCTCGAACTCTTTGCCGCTTCGCATCCGGAGCGAAAAACTGCTCACCCCGCCGTACACCGCATCAGCGCCATAAGCAATGGCCAGTTTGAGTTTGTCAAGGTTACCCGCCGGGGCAAGGAGTTCGATTCGATCTGTCACGCAGCGTCCTGTGTTTAAGTTGGGAGTATTTTACACTAAAGGGGGTAAAGGGCGGGTTGCGGCGCTCATTGGAGACTGAACCGATGTGTCACAAGCAGCAGATACGCGGGGCTCTTCTGTCGACGTTTTGTTGGTCTTCGGATCCTCATAGACCGTCATGACCAGCACTTGAATCGCCACCAGCATGTACCCCATCACCACAAGCACACGCCGCTTGAAGACGATCAGATACACCCCAGCGATCATCGGTAGCATCGGGGCGATGAAGAGAAACTGCCCCAGCATCGCCTTTTCGTTTCGGAGCGACGTGATCCCCTGCTGAAACGCTGCAAAGTGGTCGACGTTTCCGGTAACGATCATGGCAAAATAGACCCCGAGTCCGATCCCGACAAAGGTGTTCAGGTTGAATTTGACTTCCGCCTGCAGCCGCTTCCGGATCCGTTTGACAAACAGGGGGACATTGTGGTAGATCCATACCAGCAGGTACATTGTGGATTCGATCAAAAACTTTTTCATACCACCATTCTATCGAAACGCGATTATGCTATACTAAAAAGATGAAAATCGTCCTCTCGTTCATGCTTGCCCTCACCCTCCTCGATGCCAAAGCCGTCCACATCACACACTACACCGCGCACCGACCCCTCTGCTACGACCACACAGCCATCCTACGAACCTTCGATCGCGACGGGCAGCACATGCAACTGACAGTCGATGTCAAGACCCTGCATACGTCGATCCAGCCTGCCGCCGCACCCGGCGGACACCCCTGCGCCCCCTCACACTACACCCGACTCCTCGCAAAAGCGGTATCCGCCCCCTGGCCGCTCACCAACGACGGCATCACCCACCAACACGGCGGCATGACCCTCACCACCGATCTCTGCCCCTCTTCCAAAAGGGGATTTGAACGCCGTCTCTACCGGACACTCATCGACCGGTTCCCGCACCCGGTTCCGGTGACCCTCTTCGTCTCCGGCCGCTGGATCGCCCATCACGAAAAAGCGCTCATGCAGTTGCGCCGGTGGGAAGCGGAAGGGAAACTCGCCCTCACCTGGGGCAACCACACCTACACCCACCCCTACCATCCCGGCAAGCCACTGGAGCACAACTTCGCTCTCTCTGAGGGGTATGATCTGAAAGCCGATACACTCAAGCTGGAACAGACCCTGCTGGAACATGGCATCACCCCCTCGATCTTCTTCCGCTTTCCTGGACTTGTTTCCGACAAAAAGTCAATCGAGACAATCCAAGGGCTCGGGCTCATCCCCATCGGATCGGATGCGTGGCTTGCCAAAGGGCAGCAGCCCACAGAAGGCTCCATCATCCTCGTACACGGGAACAAAAATGAGCCCAAAGGGGTCGATATGTTTCTCAAAATGATCAAGACACTGCAATCATGCCCTATTTTATTCCATATCGGGAGAGACTGCAAAAGAACTCACACCTTATAGGAGCAGGGGCTTTAGCCCCGTTAACCATTTTATGGAGGTTCGTTATACGGGACTGAAGTCCCTGCTCCAATATTCTCGAGTTCTTTCGCAGTCTCGGGATGTGGAACCAGAACAAACTGTAT
>JALVQH010000290.1 GCA_027031505.1 Campylobacteraceae bacterium
TCTCAAAGGTCAAAAACTTCGCTCCCGCGTCCACAAAGGTATCGATCCACTCCTGTGCATCAAACCGGGTGGGATTCCACTCCTCCCAGTGGTGTCTGCCGGTGGGATTGCCTTGCGCATCTTTGATGTCCCGATAGAGCGCGCTTTTGTATTTGACGCGGATATCCCCCCACATGTAGGGGGTCTTTTCGACGCTTTTGGGATCGAAGTTGATCCGAGCCGTCCAATCCAGATAGATCCCGAAGCGTGCCGCATTGAACCACTGTTTTGTCTGCGTCGGCGTGGCATAGTCAAGCACTGTGTCCGATTTGAGAGGTTGCGCCATGACAGACAAGCCTGCCGCAACAATCCATAGCACTTTTTTCAACATAGAGCCTCTCCTCTTACTCTTCTGTGGGTGTTATCGCAATGCGAAAACCGGTCATATTATCTCTCTTATCCGGCGTGAGAGCCTCCCTGGCGGCCGACCGAAGCTTCATGGCGCCCGATCGCCAGCTGCCGCCGCGCACGACCCTTTTGGAGCCGTCTGGAGCCCCTTTCGGGTCGATTGCCGCAGCGGTACCGAGATCTTTCTGGTACCAGTCGAGGCACCACTCTCTGACATTGCCGCCCATATCTTTCAAGAACCAATCCGAACTTGCCTTGAGTCCAACATGGTGGGTGGCAAAACGACTGGAGGGCTTTTCGTAAAAACTGGCAAATTCGTTTGAGAGATCGACGGTGCCCTGCGGGGCGACTTCGTTCGATTTTTTGTAATTCCAGTTGGAACTGCTGCCGGCATACCATCCAAGCACATAGGCAGAGGCGCTGTTGGCATCCCCTTCGATATCGTTGCCGCCGACATAGTTTGTCAGCCGGGTGCCGCTGCGGCAGGCATACTCCCACTGCGCTTCGGTGGGCAGGGTGGCGTGCAGTCCAGGGAAGCGTGCGTTGAGCTTGTCCAAAAAGCCGTTTGGCTTGACGATATCGTTGTAGGAGACACACTCGACAGGCAGATCGCCCGGGTGCGGATCGCTGCCGTCTGGCTTGAAACAGGAGGGGTTTGCCCCCATGATCTCCTCCCACTGATGCTGGGTAATTTCGGTTCTGGAAATCCAAAATCCCTTGCTGATGGTTACAAGATGGCGCGTCTCATCTATCTGATGGTATGGATCGTCTGCGGCACTGCCCATGTAGTAGCTTCCAGGACGCATCCATTTGAGTTCGATAAAGTCATCTTTGTTGGCGCTGAGCATCAGCTTGGTTTTGATGATCCCGCGGTAACGACTCATTTCGCTGCTGTTCTGCCACGGGGTGGAGGCGATGGAGGCTTCCGTCACGATATCCTCCGCAAGCGTGTCGCCCTTCGCATCGCTGACGGCACCGGCGGGCAGGGTCGCTTTCGCCGGTTCCGATCCACTGCCGGGCGTGAGGGTAATGGCAAATTGGCGTTGGTTGCCGCTATAGAGCCGGATCGGCGTGGCATTTTCAAACCGGAGAGTGGAGATGTCAAACGCTTTTACCGGATGGTTGAATGTGACGATCAGCTCCTCTTTGTCCCCCGAGTCGCGCATCATATCCCGATAGCTGAAGATCATGGAGGCTTCCAGAGGACCGCTGCTTTCGTTTCCGCTGCTATCTCCGTTGCCGGTGCCGGTGTCATATGTCTGGAAGTCGTCGGCACCAATCCTCTTGTTGCATCCGGCAAGAAAAACGAACGCTGCCAACAGCAGATAGATTTTTTTCATGATGAGCACCTCCTTGCAGCATTTTCGTCATACATGGGACGTTTGGGATCAGTTCACCCGTCTTCCCCATTTGAACCGTGCGCTGTAAAACGGCTGGTTCAAACTGGTAATTACAACACGGTGTCGTGCACTGCTGGCATGGATAAACTTGTGATTGCCAATGTAAATACCGACATGGTTGATGTATCCCCGGCGGCGGCGTGAGGTATCGAAAAAGATCAAATCTCCCGGACGCAGATGACTGCGGCTGATGTACTTGCCGTAATAAGCTTGTTTGCGGGATACGCGGGGCAACCGTATTCCTTTGCTCTTGCGCATAACATACCGGGTAAAACCCGAACAGTCAAATGAATGCGGCCCCTGGGCTCCCCACACATACCGTCGGCCAAGATACCGTTTGGCAATACGAATCACCCTGTTTCTGGCCGACCAGTGTGAATAATCGCGGCTTCCGTTCAGCAGGCCTCGGGCGCGACTTGTGCGTGAACGCCCTTTTCTTTTCGATGCAGCAACACGAAGGGGTGTTTGGACGGCTTTTTGCTTCTTCTCTTTTTTGATTTGTGCCAAAATTGCCGCGATACTGGGTTTTTTCTTCCTGCTCTTTCTGATTCGAGCCAGTACAGCTGCAATATCATCCTTTTTGATTCCCCGTTTTTTAAGCTGCGCAATGATTGACCTGTCCGACAGGGGATAGGCGGCGGGCCTGGCTTCTTCTGTAAGTGCAAGCACCATACCGACACGAATGCGATCCTTGCGGTGCAAACCATTAAGTTTGCGAAGCTGTTTGGTGGTCAGATGGTTCTTCCTCGCAATAAGCCAGAGAGTATCCCCTTTTTTGACAGTATAGGTCTTGCGTTCTGGCTGCACTGCTTTGCCGACCGCAAGCACCATGCCGACATGGATGCGATCTCTCTTTTTCATGCGGTTCAACTTCCGAATTTGCGCAAGGGTCAGGTGATGTTTCTGGGCAATACGCCAGAGTGTATCGCCCTTTTTGACAGTATAGCTCGGCATGGCTCCTACCGGTAACTTTTTCTTTTCCGGAGTGCCGGCTGCCCGGGGAGCGGGATCCTTTGTGTCGACAAAAGTGTTTTGGCTGGTAATTTTCAATACCTGGCCGATATGCAACTGATCTGTCAGATTCATGTGGTTGTACTGCATCAGTTTGCTGATGACAAGGTGGTTTTTGCGTGCAATGGAAAAGAGCGTATCCCCGCGCTGAACCGTATATGTCGTCACCGGAGATGCATTTGCCTCTGTCGCATCTTTCGTTCCGGATGGAGCCGATGCTGTCTGTTTCGTTTTTGTTCCTTTTCCGGTCGCCTCTGTGGAAAAGTATGTGTTGACGGGCACCGTCAGATGCTGCCCTGCCTTGATCACGGCGTGCCTGTCCAGATTGTTTGCCTTGAGGAGGGCATCGATGGAGGTATGATGGGAACGGGCAATGGTATAGAACGTATCGCCGCTTTGCACGGTATACATAACCGTTCCTTTGGCAGCAGCCGACAATTCGGGCGCACTCTTCCGGGAAGCAGAAGCATGCGCATCGAGAGGAATGTGGAGGATTTGACCCTTTTTGATAACCGATTTGCGATCAAGGTGATTGGCGGTGAGAATATCATGGATCGGGA
>JALVQH010000291.1 GCA_027031505.1 Campylobacteraceae bacterium
TGGGGATCGAGGCGGAGATTTTTGGGTTTACGACGGAGTTGCCTGCATGGATGGCACGTGCCGACCTCGCGATTGCCCGAGCGGGAGCGTCAACACTCTGGGAGCTTGCAGCCAATGGCTTGCCGACTCTGTTTGTCCCCTACCCATATGCGGCGGGGGATCACCAGTACCACAACGCCAGATTTCTGGCCGATCAGGGGGCAGCATGGGTACGGCGGGAGGATGCGCTCGAGCCGGAAGAGGTGCTGCGACTCCTTGCCGCTTCGGAATTGCCTTCGATGAGTCGCAAACTGATGGCACTGAGCGATCCGAAAGGGGCTCAGCAGATCGCTGCACTGCTTGAGCAGTACGTCCCTGTGGTATAATGGCCATAAAATTTGCACAAAAGGGAAAACATGAATACAATGCGCATCATCCTCTTGACAGCACTTGTGATGGCGGTCGGCGTTGCCAAACCTGCCCGAACCGATATTTCCGCCGATGCCAAAGCGGGATACCACGATGGGTGCTCGAGTGCCAGAGGGCACTATACCCGCAGCCGCTATAAGTATGCATACAGCAGTATCTATCACCGCGAATGGTTGCGGGGCAAACGTGCCTGTGTCCGTACCGGAGTCCGAAAACAGCATCGAGTGCATCACCATACCCGAACATACGGCACGTGCAACAGTGAAGCCCCCTGGATAGCTTTTCGTCGGGGATACGATCATGGCTACCGGTCGGCCAAAGGGCACTTTTATGCTGATCGCAAAGGGTGTGCCGCGTATCGACGCGGCTGGGTAAGCGGGTACCGCGCCTGCCATTGCCCCGACCGGCAGAAGCCGGACAGCTATGCCGGCGGTTATGTACAGGGGTGCAGCAGCACCCATGAGCTGAAAATCCGGGATGATCTTTACTATCGAACCTCCCGGAGTTATTATTATGGCTGGAATCAGGGATACAAGGACTGCCGGAGTCTCTACCGATAAACCACGGGGTCAGACCCGCAGACGATTCATCTAATCCCTTCCGGAGCTCAGACAAATCATCTGAGGTCAGACCCCGCCATTCACTCATCAACCATCAACCATCCACCATCCACCATCCACTATCCACCAAACCCCCCCATTATCTCCTTTTCGCTAAAATATCCCCATTTTAACACAGTGAGCACTTTTATGGACATTCGACGACAGTTTCTTGAATTTTTCAAAACAAAAGGGCACCGGGAGGTACCGAGCTCTCCTCTCGTTCCGGACGATCCGACCCTGATGTTTACCAACGCCGGGATGGTGCAGTTTAAAAACATCTTCACCGGCAACGCCCCCATCCCCGAACCTCCGCGCGCCACCTCGGCGCAGCTGTGTGTCCGCGCCGGCGGCAAGCATAACGATCTGGATAATGTCGGCTACACCGCGCGCCACCATACTCTCTTCGAGATGCTGGGAAACTTCAGCTTCGCCGACTATTTCAAAAAAGAGGCCATTGCCTACGCCTGGGAGTTTATCACCTCCCCGGAGTACCTCAGCCTTCCGGTAGACAAACTCTGGGTGACGGTGCATGAGAGTGACGATGAGGCGTTTGACCTCTGGACGGAGCACATCGCTGAGGATCGGATTCTCCGCTTCGGGGACAAGGACAACTTCTGGCAGATGGGGGATACCGGACCGTGCGGGCCGAGCTCGGAGATCTTCTACGATCAAGGGGAGGAACATTTCCACTCTCCGGAGGATGTGATGGGGGGTGAGGGGGATCGGTTCCTCGAGATCTGGAACCTCGTCTTCATGCAGTACGACCGGAGCAAAGACGGGACATTGACTCCGCTGCCCAAGCCGAGTATCGATACCGGAATGGGGCTGGAGCGGGTCGTGGCGATCAAGGAGGAGAAGCGCAACAATTACCACTCGTCACTCTTCGTCCCCTATCTTGAGAAAATCGGAGAACTGGTGGGTGCCCCGTATGATTATGATGCCCCCGACTCCGCCAGTTACCGGGTCATCGCCGATCACCTCCGCTCGGTAGGTTTCCTGCTGGCTCAGGGGGTCAACTTCGACAAAGAGGGGCGCGGGTATGTGCTGCGCCGCATCATGCGCCGGGCGATCCGGCACGGGTATCTGCTGGGGTTGCGGGAGCCGTTCATGTACCGTCTCGTCGATACTCTCGTGGCGCAGATGGGGCACCAGTACGACTATCTCCCTCAAAAAGCCGAAGCGATCAAGGGAGCCATGAAACTCGAAGAGGAGCGCTTCTTCGATACGATCGAAGCGGGGATCAAACTCTTCAACGAAGCGCTGGAGCGCACCACCGATACCTTCGACGGTGCCGTGGCGTTCAAACTCTACGACACCTACGGCTTCCCCCTCGACCTGACGCAGGATATGCTGCGCGAGAAAGGGATCGCCCTGGATGTGGCAGCCTTTGATGCCCGGATGGACGCCCAGCGCGCCCAGTCCAAAGCCCACTGGAAAGGGAGCGGCGATGCGGCCGCAACCGGGGATTTCAAAGCCCTCAAAGAGACGTTTGGTACCAACACTTTTGTCGGATACGACACCACCGAAACCTCGGCCAAAGTCCTCGCTCTTCTCGATGCCGACTTCAAACAAGTCTCCTCGATCGATGGCCGCGGATGGGTGATGCTTGACCGGACGCCCTTCTATGCCGAGTCGGGGGGGCAGGTCGGCGATAGAGGGACTCTGGGTCTGACCTCAGATGATTTGTCGCGAAGCGATGAATCGTCTGCGGGTCTGACCCCATCGGTAAAAGTGTTGGATACGAAGAAATTTCTCGATATGAATCTCTCCGAAATTGAAGGGAAACTCTCCGTCGGTGATGAGGTGACCGCCACCGTTGATTCCTCGCGTGCCGAGATTGAGAAACACCACTCGGCAACCCACCTGCTCCATGCAGCACTGCGTGCGGTGCTGGGGGATCACATCGCACAGGCCGGATCGCTTAACGACGACAAGCGTCTGCGGTTTGACTTCTCGCATCCCAAAGCCGTCACCTCTGAAGAGTTGGCCGAAGTCGAAGCGTGGGTCAATGACAAGATCGCACGCGCCCTGCCGCGTACAACCCGTGTGATGGGTATCGAAGAAGCCAAAGCCTCCGGTGCGGTAGCGCTCTTTGGTGAGAAATACGGCGACGAGGTGCGCGTGGTGGACTTTGATGGAGCTTCCATCGAGCTGTGCGGCGGGACGCATGTGGAGAATGCCGCGCAGATCGGACTGTTTATGATCACGAGAGAGTCGGGGGTCTCCGCCGGAGTGCGCCGGATCGAGGCAGTGTGCGGCCGGGCAGCGGTCGAGGCGGTCAATGCCCTGCGTCAAGAGTCCCGGGCGGTCAAAACCGAGCTCAAAGCCCGGGATCCTCTCATC
>JALVQH010000292.1 GCA_027031505.1 Campylobacteraceae bacterium
ATGCGCTACGGCTGCATAAACCAGAACCCCTACGGCTGTCCACGCTTCTTTGGGATCCCATCCCCAATAGCGCCCCCACGATTCGTTGGCCCACACACCGCCGAGGAAGTTGCCCACGGTCAAAAGCAGAATACCTATGAGCAAACTCGTTTCGTTGATGTAAGTGAGCTCTTTGATCGCCTGCAGCGTTTCGCTCCGCCGGTTGTAGCCGTAAAATATCATCAATAAAAGCACGATCAAAGCCAAAAGAGCCGTAAGACCGAGGAAACCGTCCCCGGCGGTAATGACCGCTACATGAATGGTCAGCCAGTACGATTTGAGTACCGGAATAAGGTTGGTGATCTGCGGATCGATATTGCTCAGCCATGCCGCACCGAGGAAGATTCCTGCAAGGATCGAGGTCGCGGCCATCGTCATCGGTGAACCTTTGACAAAGAAGAATCCGGCAAACGCAATCGCCCAGGCAATATAAATAAGCGATTCATACGAGTCCGACCACGGTGCATGTCCGGCAACATACCAGCGCAACCCCATCCCGAAAGTGTGCACCGCAAATCCGGCGACAAGGATCGCCACCAGCACCCGCATCGTCCGCCGGGGGCGGAAGGTGGGGCGGATAATCGAAACAAATGAAAGGATCAGCGTCAGCAGCCCAACCAGCATATATACCCCGATCAGACGTTCAAAGATAAAGAGTTTGTTGTACCAGATCTCCGCTTTGATCCGGGAATCGGACGGAAGGATATCGGCATCGTAAAAGCGCTGATATTTTTCGATCATCTCCAGTGCAACATCCGCCTTTTTCCAGGAGCCTGTCCGAATTGCTTCATTGATATTCTGGAAATAGTTGGAGACAAAGAGCCGTACCATTTCACCGATCTTCTGCGGGAAAGTTTTCATCGCCTCCATCGGAGACGCCCAATGGTGTGTGGCATCTTTGGGTTTGGGGAAGATCCGGAGGATTCCCCCCTGGAAGACCATGTATATGATATTGAGCCGTTCGTCCACTTTGAGGAGTTCGCGGTCATACGTAGTCCGATCTTTTGGGGCTTTGCGCGAGGCGGCACGGACATCCCCGACGAGACGGTACTTGCCGCCGGATCCGAAGAGATCATCGTAGGCGACATAGCGCGTCCCTTTAGGGAGACCAAGTTTCTTGATGATCGCCGGGTGGTTGGCCTTGATCATTCTCACTTTTTGAAAAATATCGGGTCGGGTCATCATCCCGAGCACCACCTGAACGGCGCTGAGTCCCTCCCAACTCTCTCGGCGGCTGATCTTGGAGAGGAGTTGACGCGAGAGGGTATCCATCGGCTCCATCCGTCCTCCGTAACTCTGAACAACAAGTCGGCCGAATTTCCCTGCATGCACGGGAGAAATTTTGTGGATCGGTGACAAATCGGCACTCTCCTCAGCATGAAGCATCCCCCCCTGCCCCAGCAGAATAACGGCAAATGCAAGAGCGGTGCTCACTCCTTTGAGCTTCGCAAGACGCTTTTTCAGATATGCGATGCGGCCGCTGCGTGAGACGAAGCCCCACAGAAATCCCAGCAGCATCAGCAGATACCCGAGATAGGTCGGATAGACACCCGGATCGTGGTTGACCGAGAGGATCGATCCCTGCTCATCCATATCGTAGGAAGATTGGAAAAAGCGATAGCCGCGGTAGCTGAGAACATGGTTCATGTAGATATGATACGGGAAGGTGGTGTTGGTCTCCGGATCATGCACCCGCACATACGACTCATATGATGAAGGCATCATGGTACCCGGATAGCGCTCGAGGACAAAACGGTCGAGTTTGACGGCAAACGGCAGGGGGATCCGTTTGGCACCGTATGCCAGTTTGACCGTCAGATCACCGAAATCGACAATGCGCTGTTCGCCCGGAGTCGCTTTGTACCCGGTCAGATCGATGTGCCGTGTTTTTCCGGCATACTCAAGGGCAAGGGTGATGAGCTGTGGCAGGTTTCCGACAGGCTTGAGCGATCCGGTGACATAGCGGTTTCCTTTTTTATGGGCAGCAGGAAGATAACGCTCCAGATCGATCGTCACACGTTTGTCTCCGAGGGTAAGTGTCTGATGGAAACGGTTCCGGGTCATCGATGAGAGGTAGAGAGAAAATGCGTACGCCCGAGATCTCTGCCCCGCTTCGAGTTTCACCTCGAGCACCATGTGGTCGCTCACCATCATGTTGCTCTCCTGCCCGTTGCGCAGATGGAGGATCCCCTCGTAGCCGATGTAGCGGGTCACCAGCGCCCCCACCGCAATCAGCAGAAAAGCAACATGCAGCACCAATTGCCCCCATTTGGGCCGACGGTACATTTTGAACCGAATAATATTGTAGAGAATGGCCGCGGAGAAGAGCGCCCACAGCGCTTCAAACCAGTGGGTTTTGTAGACCAGTGCCTGCGCGGTCTGGGTTCCGTAGTCATTTTCGATAAACGTTGCCGTCGCGATTGCTGCCGCGAGCAGCAGCATGTAGACAATCGATGCCTGCATGGACACAGCATTGGACACCAGCTTTTTCAGCCTCTTCATCGGCACTCCTTTTTGTTATCACCGCATTGGACGTTGTTCCGGTCAGAAACTTTAGCACCATATTGAGAAGTGAAGTTCTGCCTCTATAATCGGACACATATCTACCGGCTTCCTGCCCGACTATTCGATGCAACCATGCACCACGTGCGCTAACAGTGCCCGTATTGTAGTGGGTTGCAGGTTAGCCACATGTAAAAAACTATTCTGAGAGAGCATGTTCAGATTCATTTCAGTTTGTCCCAGCTCCGATCGATGCTTACCGAACACTCCAGTGTCACCTCGAGTGGATGGATCTGTTCCATAATCCTCTTCAACGTCTCCGCTGCGGTTGCCGCCACGGTTTCATCCGCTTCGAAGATCAACTCATCGTGGATCTGCAGCAGCATCCGCACCGGCAGCTCCCCGGAACCGATCCGCCGATCGATCTCGAGCATCGCCAGCTTGATCAGATCGGCCGCCGACCCCTGGAAGACGGTGTTGACCGCTTCGCGGAGGATCGCCGCTTTCTGCATCCCTCCGGCGTTTTCGTAGTCAAAAACCCGCCGACGCCCGAGCAGGGTCTCGACATAGCCGTGATGTTTGGCATCGTCCTGGATCTGTTCAAGGTAGCGTTTGACCGTCGGGAAGGTGGCGAAGTACGCCTGGATGATCTCTTTGGCTTCCGAGGTGGTGATCCCGAGTTCATCGGCGAGTTTGCGCGAACCCATCCCGTAGAGGAGCCCGAAATTGATCGATTTGGCGAAATTCCGTTTGGCCGCGGCCTCCTGTTTGCCGAAGAGTTTGATCGCCGTCGCCATGTGGATGTCATGGCCGTCGGCGAACGCTTCCCGGAGTGCCGCATCGCCGGAGAAATGTGCCAGCAGCCGCAGCTCGATCTGCGAGTAGTCGATCGAGATAAGCCGCTGCCCCTCCCCGGCGACAAACGCCCGCCGGACACTTCGCCCGAGTTCCGAACGCACCGGAATATTCTGGAGATTGGGATCGCGCGAACTCAGCCGTCCCGTCGCCGTCCCGGTCTGGAGGAAGCTTGTGTAGATGCGATGCTCCCCATTCTGCTCCGCCAGCTTTTTCAGCGGCTCGACGTAGGTGGAGAGCATCTTCTGGTATTCGCGGTATTCGAGGATCTTCGGGATGACGGGGTGTGCCTCTTTCAGTCCGTTGAGTACCGCTTCATTGGTGCTGTAGCCGGTCTTGGTCTTTTTGCCCCCTTTGAGTCCGAGCTGCTGGAAGAGGACGACCCCGAGCTGCTGGGTGGAGCGGATGTTGAACTCCGTCCCGGCGAGGACGTAAATCTCCCGGGTCAGCGCCTCGAGTTTCGCACTCATGTTCTCCCGGAGGTGCTGCAGGTGCACCGTGTCGACGCGGATCCCCTCCCGCTCCATATGGATGAGGACATTGACGAACGGATACTCCACCTGCCGTGCCTCTTCGGCAATCTTCGGATCAGCAAGAGCGAAAAATTCGGTGAGTTTGTGGTAAAGCCGGAGGGTCATCCAGGCGTCTTCAGCCGCATAAAACGCCGCCTCTTCTATGGGGACGCTGGAGAAGTTCTCCCCTTTTTTCACCAGCGATTTGAACGACCGCATCTCATACTTGAAAAACTTTTTTGCGAGGACGTCCAGCCCCACTTTTTTGCCCGGATCGAGGAGCCACGCCATGATCATCGTATCGGCGTACGGGACGATCTCCTCCATCCCGGCAGCATAGAGGAGCCCGAGGTCAAACTTGAGGTTCTGCCCGATGATCCGCGCACCCATCAGGCGCTCGATCGCTGGCATCGCCGCTTCCCGGCTTACCTGCGTTCCCACACCGAGATAACTGTGGGCGATGGGGACATAGTAGGCTCTCGACGCTTCGAGGGCAAACGAAAATCCCACCATCGTATCGTTGCGGGTATCGAGCCCCGTCGTCTCAGTGTCAAACGCCACGATCGTCTCGGGGGTGACCGTGGCGATCACCGTTTCGAGTTTGTCGGCGGTATCGAGGAGAACAGCCTCGAACTCCGGTATGGGTGGAGGAGTCGGGGTGAAGGGTGCAGACGGTGAGGGTGTGGCCGATTTGCCGCCATTCCCACCGTCAAGCCGTCGCAGTGCCTGGCGCATCTCATACCGCTCAAACTCCTCCCGCAGCGCTCCGAGATACTCCCGCTCCTCAAGCCGGTACCGCTCCAGATCACAGGAGGGAAAAACATCGTCGCGGAGTTTCACGAGTTCCCGCGAAAGGAATGCCATCTCTCTGGATTCGGCCAAAAGCTTCTGAATGCGGGGGGTACCCGCCTCACCAAGGTGGTCGTAGATGTTCTCAAGGGTATGGAACTGGTTAATGAGCTTCGAGGCACCTTTCTGCCCGATCCCTTTGACCCCGGGGACATTGTCGGCACTGTCCCCCACGATCGCCTGAAAATCGACAAAATCGCGGGGATGAACCTCGAATTTCGCCTCACACGCCTCTGCATTGATCTCTTTTTTCCTGATCGCATCGACGATCACTACCCGGTCGTCGTCTATGAGCTGATAGAGATCCTTGTCGTGCGAGACGATCCGCACCCGCATCCCCGCCTCCACCGCACAGTGGGTGATCGTCGCGATCACATCGTCGGCTTCGAACCCCTCGGCAGAGACATTGGCAAATCCCATGGTTTCAATCCACTCGACGGCGACGGGAAGCTGCTTGAGGAGATCCTCGGGCGGGGGCGGTCGGTGGGCTTTGTATTCGGGATAGAGGGTGTTTCGAAAGGTCGATCCCTTGCTGTCGAGGGCGAAGACGAGATAGTCGGTGGCATGCTCCTTCTCAAGCTGATGGATCATGTTGATAAACCCGGTAAGCAACCCGGTCGGAAACCCCTCCGAGTTGTGCAGAGGCGGCAGGGCGTAATAGGCACGGAAAAAAAAGCCGAAGGTATCGACGATAGTGAGTGTTTTCATGGGCGGCCTTGGCAGTAGTTGCGTGTATTTTAACCTAAATGTTGTTAGATGGATCTAATGCATTGCTGTTGCCGCACCAGACAATAATTGTTGTAATAACTACTACTAATGAACTTTAAAACATTTCTTTGATACACTTACTCGGAAGTGTACGCAAAATCAACGTATAATGTTATGCATAACAAACGAGGATACGCATGAAAAAATCATCATCAAGTACTGAGCACGACGTTTATCTTGAAACCATACGGAAACGGAAAAGGTCGAAAGACAAGGGTGGTTCTTCGACCACAAGGATGAAGAAACACCGTTTTGATATCATTGATCCCGATTCCCCTCGTGGTCGTTTTGTTGCTTTTATGCACCAGGATGTTGATACCAGTATGTTTGGATTGATCCCGGAAGGGTATGAAGGAATCACCTACTTGACTCTTTTTATTTTCCTTCCCAAATTGGTAGGGATGGGCTTTTTCTTTTTTTATGTCAGCAATGCCCGTCCTGAACTCTATGCCGAAGCACACACGGGAGGATTCCTTCTTGACTGGGTGATTGGGTACGAGATCATCGCAACAATAGCCCTCCTGACCATCGCGAAAAAACTGCTCAGCTATATGTTTGCCAAATAAAGGCACCGACGCAGGAGAAGTGAGGGTGCCTTGAAGCTGTAACCAACCAACCATCAACCATCAACTATCAACCACAAAATCACATCCCTGACAAGAATTTTCCCGTATAACTTCCTGTCTTTTCATGATGAACCGCCACATCTTCCGGCGTACCGGTGGCGACGATCTGTCCCCCTTTATTCCCCCCTTCAGGACCCATGTCGATAATCCAGTCGGCGTTTTTGACCATGTCGAGGTTGTGTTCGATCACCACGACGCTGTTGCCGAGCTCCACAAGGTGGTGCAGCACGCCGGTGAGGCGGTCGACGTCGGCGAAATGGAGTCCGGTGGTGGGTTCATCGAGGATGTAGAGGGTGTTGCCGGTGTCTTTGCGGCTGAGTTCCTTGGCGAGTTTGATCCGCTGGGCTTCTCCCCCCGAGAGAGTGGTGGCATTCTGTCCGAGGGAAAGGTAGTCGAGCCCTACCGCTTTGAGGGTGCTGAGTTTGGCGGCGATTACGGGGACGGCTTTGAAAAACTCCAGTGCCTCCGTGACACTCATTGTCAGCACGTCGGCAATGGTTTTGCCCCGGTAGTGCACTTCGAGGGTCTGTTCGTTGTACCGGGTGCCGTGGCAGGCATCGCAGGTGACGAGGACATCGGGCAGGAAGTGCATCTCGATCTTGATCTGCCCGTCCCCCTGGCATTTTTCGCACCGCCCCCCTTTGACATTGAAGCTGAAACGCCCCACTTTGTACCCCCGCAATTCTGCCTCTTTGGTCTGAGCAAAGAGTTTGCGGATCTCATCCATCACCCCGGTGTAGGTGGCGGGGTTGGAGCGCGGGGTACGTCCGATGGGGCTTTGGTCGAGGTAAATCACTTTGTCGAGGTGTTCGAGCCCGGTGAGGGTCACCCCGTCGACACGGTGGACTTTTTTGGCACGGTTGAGAATCTCCCGTGCGGCGGGCAGGAGGGTCTGGAGGATCAGAGAGCTCTTGCCCGATCCGCTCACCCCGGTAACGCAGACGAAGTTGCGCAGAGGGATCTGGACACTGAGGTTTTCGATGTTATTGAGTGTCACATCGGAGAGGGTGATCCAGTCGGTCTGAGGGCGGTCGTGGGGGTACTCGATCTTTTTTTTGCCGTTGAGGTAGTCGGCAGTGAGGGTTTTGGCTTGTGCCATTTTTTTCGCCTCTCCGGCGAAGACGATCTGGCCGCCGTACGCTCCCGCGCCCGGGCCGATATCGATGATATAATCAGCCGCTTCGATCGTCTCTTTGTCGTGCTCGACGACGATAACAGTGTTCCCTTTGTCTCTGAGTGATTGCAGGGTGCGGATAAGCTTGAGGGTGTCGCGCTCATGCAGCCCGATACTCGGCTCATCCAGTACATACATCACCCCGGTCAATCCTGAGCCGATCTGGCTGGCGATCCGGATCCTCTGCGCCTCTCCGCCGCTGATGGTGCGGGCATCGCGACTCAGACTCAGGTACCCCAGCCCCACATCGTAGAGGAAGAAGAGCCGCTCCTGGATCTCCTTGAGGATCGGGGCGGCGATGAAATGCTGCTGCTCACTCAGATGGGCGAAGTTGTCCGCATCAGCAAAATAGGCATAACTCTCCTCGATCGGCATGTTGATAATATCGGCGATATTTTTGTCCTCGATTCTGACGGCCAGTGACCGGGGGCGGAGACGATTGCCTCCGCAGGCATCACATACTTTCTCTGTCATGTATTCGGCGACGTCTTTTTCATCCTTGAACATTTCGTGGGCAAACTTCACGACTCCAGGCCACTCCCGCTTGAGTCTGTGTCGCTTCCATGTAAACGTCACCTGCGTCCCCAGCCCGTAGAGGATCGCTTTTTTCTGGTGCTCGGGAAGCGTCTCGTATGGGACATTCGTCGGGATGTCGTTCTGCTCACAGAAGGCAGTGAGAAATTTGTTGTAGTAGCTTTTGTTGAAGCCGTACATGATCCGCACCGCCCCCTTGTCGATGCTCAACGCCCCGTCGATAATCCTGTTCAGATCGAGGCTGTAGCGGATCCCCAGCCCGTCACAGACCGGACAGGCGCCTTTGGGGGAGTTGAACGAGAAGCTCACGGGTTCGAGCGGCTCGAAGCTGAGTTTGCAGTCGAAGCATGCCAGATGTTCCGAGTAATGGTAATGTTTTCGGTCGAGTCCCAGCTCCTCGTGGTTGAGCACTTCGATCTCCACTTCGCCGTAGCTCTCACTCAGCGCCTTCTCGACATCCTGCCCGATCCGCTCCTTGTTGTCCGGTTTGACGATGACCCGATCGATGACCACTTTGATGGTGTGTTTTTTGGTTTTGGCCAGTTCGATCTCCTCATCGAGGCGCACCATCACCCCGTCGATCTGCGCCCGGACATACCCTTTGTGTCGCAGCGATTCGATCCGGTCGGCAAACGTCCCTTTTTTCTCCTTGACCAGCGGCGCCATGATGATGAGTTTCGCCCCCTCGGGCAGGCGGAGCACCTCGGTGATGATGTCACTGGCCGACATCGAGGAGATCGGCTTGCCGCACTGATGGCAGTACTGCCGCCCCACCCGCGCAAAGAGCAGCCGCAGGTAGTCATAAATCTCGGTAATGGTGCCGACGGTCGATCGGGGGTTTTTTGAGGTGGTCTTCTGATCGATGGCGATGGCGGGGGTAAGCCCCTCGATCTTGTCCACATCCGGCTTCCCGACGCGTCCGAGGAACTGCCGCGCGTAGGAGCTGAGCGACTCGATATACCGCCGCTGTCCTTCCGCATAGAGGGTCGAAAACGCCAGTGTCGATTTGCCGCTGCCGCTGATGCCGGTGATGACGGTGAGCCGGTTCCTGGGCAGGGCGACATCGATGTTTTTGAGGTTGTGCTCTCTGGCGCCGTATACGTATATTTTGTCTTGTTTTTTTGCCATGGTTGCGTTTTTGCCTTGTTGCTTGAATAAATCTGTAATTATAGCATAAGGGCACCTCTAATAACCCAATATTCATCTCCTCCGCAAGATGATTTATCTCGATTTCTGGATCATAAATGATTTCAGTTTGAGTGAATATTTTTTAAGCACGTTTTGGATATGATTATACTCAATCAGTACGCGAGATTACACCGATGCAAACCTACCCCACCCAATCCGAAGCCGTGCAGCAAATTATCAAAAGCCTCACCCTCACCCGGACACTGCATGTCTCTTCGATCATCATCGGAGAACCCTGGAGCGGCAGGCGCAGCCTTGTGCGGCACCTTTTTCCCGATCTGCCGATGGTAGACGGAAGAGATCAGGAGGCAGTCGAAACCCTGTTGGATCATACCCATGCTTTGATCATCGAGCATTACGAAAAACTTCCCAATGCTGAGCAGCTGGATTTTGCCGACAAACACATCATCGCAATTGCCGATTATGCCGGAAATGCCAGGGCACTCGATGAAACGTTTGCTTTTATTTACCGCATGCCGCCGTTGCGCGACCGCCCCGAAGATATCCGTCTCTATGCCGATCTCTATCGCAAAGAGGCCGCCGAAACCCTCATGCTTGATGCAGAGATTTCCCTACCCGGGAGTGCCCTCGATATTCACCAGAACCTCCGATCGCTCCGCGCCTCCATCTACCGGGAAATGCTGCTCCAAAACAGCGACCGGGATACCCTCGAGCGGGGCTTCTATCACTATTTTCTCGACACCTTGCCCGAGGAGTCGGACTACCACCGTCATCTCGGACTCTTCGAGAAGCCGCTGCTCGAAGCGGGACTGAAAGTGTACGGTTCCCAGCTGCGTCTGGCGGATGCTCTCGGGATCAACCGCAACACCCTCCGAAAGAAGATCCATGCCTGGCTCCTCTCCTGAATCCAACATACCCGATTTGACCTTTTTTCTCGAAACCGACAACACCCCGTTTCTCCTCTACAACCGTCTCGGAGAGATTGTCTA
>JALVQH010000293.1 GCA_027031505.1 Campylobacteraceae bacterium
AAACCCGATGGACCATCCCCGACCGCTGGCACAATCCCCTCCTCTTTTTCTGGGTTGTGGCGCTGTCGCTGACGATTGGTGTTTTTTTGCGGTTTTTCTAAAAGGGCAGATACAGGATCTGCCCCTATGTTAATCCTGCAAAATTTCTACCCTCTACCCTCTACCTTCTATTGTGTTCCAACCTCTTTGTTACCCAATCTTCGATAGAATATCCCCACTTTTTTGCACGGAGCAAATACCATGAACGAAGCACAATACATCTGGATGGATGGCAAACTGGTTCCCTGGGCGGATGCCAAAGTCCACGTCCTCACCCACACCCTCCACTACGGCAATGCGGTTTTCGAAGGCACTCGCGCCTACCAGACGAGGGACGGACTGGCAATTTTCCGCCTTGACGACCACACCAAGCGCCTCTACCACTCGGCCAAAATCGTCGCGATTCAACCCAACATCGACTACGAAACGGTACGGCAGGCACACATCGACCTCCTCAAAGCCAACGATTTCAAGCAAAATGTCTATATCCGTCCCCTGATCTACCTCGGATACGGGGTCATGGGGCTCTACCATGTCCATGCGCCGGTGCAGACGATGATCGCCGCCTGGGAATGGGGGGCGTACCTCGGCGACGAGGGGCTCGAAAACGGCATCACCTGCTGCACTTCATCCATCACCCGCAACCCCAACCGCTCGACGTTTGGCAAAGCCAAAGCGGCTGCCAACTATCTCAACAGCCAGATGGCCAAGTATGAAGCCATTGAAAATGGATTTGAAGAAGCACTGATGCTCGATGAAAACGGCTTCATCGCCGAAGGAACCGGTGAATGCATCTTCGTCGTCCGTGACGGCAAACTCATCAGCCCCCCCAATGACAACTCTCTCGAGTCGATCACCCAGCAAACCGTCCTCGAACTCGCACGCGACTTCGGCATCGCGATCGAACGGCGCAACATCACCCGCGATGAGATCTACATTGCCGATGAAGTGTTCCTCACCGGCACCGCCGCCGAAGTGACCCCCGTCCGCTCCCTCGACCACCGCACCATCGGTACCGGCAAACGGGGCGAAATGACCCGCCGGCTCCAGTCGGCCTATTTTGACGTCGTCCACGGACGCGACGAAAAGTACAAGCACTATTTGACGCACATCTGATAGAATTAGGAGTGAGGAATCAGGAGTGAGGAATAAAGGTGTTGCTTCGCAACACAAACCGAAACTCCTCACTCCTCACCTCTCACTCCTCACTAAAAAATCCAAAGGATTTCCATGCCCGCAGACATGAACGACTATTTCAAGAAACGCAAGCCCGGCTCAAGTTCCGGTAATACCGACGGTGGAAACACCAACAATTTCGAAAGCCCATTCAACGGCATGGGGGGAGGCAAAACGTTTGGCTTGTTGATTGTCATCGGGATTCTTCTCGCCCTGTTTGTAATGTTTAAACCCTTTACCATTATCAACTCCGGCGAAGTGGGGATCAAGGTTAATATGGGTAAATTTGAGAGCAAGCCGCTTCATGCAGGTTTGCACTTTTTTATCCCGATCATCCAGGAGATCATCCCGGTCAACATCAAATCCCGCATGATCGTTTACTCCAACCGAAGCGGCGGAGCCTTCAGCGACCTTCAGCGCAAATCGTACAGCGGTCAGAACTATGAGGGGGGTGTCAAATACAACCCCGCTATTACGGTCAAAGACAAACGCAACCTCAACGTCAGTATCGACATCGCCGTTCAATACAAGCTCAAGCCCCAAAGCGCCCCTCAAGTATTTGCCACTATCGGTGCCGGGTGGGAAGACAAAATCATCAACTCCAAAGTACGCAAAGTCGTCCGCAACGTCCTGGGGCAATTCTCAGCCGAAGAGATGGCCGAAAGGCGGGGTGAGATCAACCAACTGATCGAGGCCAACATCCGCAAGGAGGTCGAGCTGCAGCCCGATCAGCCGGTCGAACTCCTCGCTGTCGATCTGCGTAACATCAATCTCCCCGCTCAGGTGCAGGAACAGATCAATCAGGTGCAAATGGCCAAACAGCAGAAGCAGAAAGCAGAGATCGATGCCAAACGCCGTGCCGCCGAAGCCGAAGGGATCGCCGCCAAAAACCGAATCGAAGCCCAGGGAGAAGCCGACAAAATCCGCATCAAAGCCGAAGCCCAGGCACGCGCGAACAAGCTGATCTCCGACTCGCTGACCCCCAAGCTGATCCAGCTTGAGCAGATTAAAACCCAGGCAAAGTTCAATGAAGCACTGCGCGTCAATACCGACGCCCAGATCTTCCTCACCCCCGGCGGCGCCGTCCCCAATATCTGGGTCGATGCCAAAGAGAAGGCCAGACAAGCCACCGCAACACAGCAATAACTGTATCGGGTGCGCAATCGGCACACCCGTCAGAGAATGATGTTTGTCGCCGTGCCCATAATGTCCAGCAGGTTTAAGGTCATTCATGAAACTCCACCATCTCAAAGCGCTTGCGGAGTCGTTTAAAACGCATCAGTATATTGTCCGTGCCCGTCGTGTCGAGGACACTGTCATCGAGCTGGCGCCCTCAAAGGTGTTGAGTTATTTTTTTGACATGACACGGGGGCACAGCATGGTATATACGGCTCCTTCCCAACGTCCGGCACAGGGATACAATGCTCCATTTGATGCATTGCTGCATGCCGAAGTATCTTCTGCCCGGATCGTTGATGCATTTGTAGTCAATGATGATCGAATCCTGCGCCTCATTCTTGCTCCAAAAAGCGATTACAAACAGCGGCGCATTGCCTTGCAGTTTGAATTTACCGGCAAAAACACCAACGCCATTCTCCTTGACGAAAGCGAAACCGTCATCGAAGCTCTCCGCCATATCGATGCCCGAAGCTCTTTTCGCATTGTCCGTCCCGGCACAAGACTGAAGCCGCTGCCTCCACGAACACCATCTACCATCTACCATCCACCATCAGCTGACGAAAGCCTCGCTGAGATTCTCGTCTCAAATTACCAGAAACGTTCTACCGAAAAACTCACCCAGTCCAAACACACCAAGCGTACCGCCATCGAGAAACAAATCGTCAAATTTGACAAGCTCCTTGCCGAACTGCCCGACCCGGAAGCGCTCAGACTTGAGGCAGAATTGCATCAGAATACTGCCAACATTCTCCTTGCCAATCTCCACAGAATCCGCCCCTACGATACCCGTCTGAATACTGTTGATTTTGAAGGCAACCCCATCTCCATCTCTTTACCACAACATATCCCCGTCAATCGGATGGCCGAGTACTATTTTTCCCGTGCCAGACGGGCCAGGTCGCGAGCAAAAAATGTCCATATCGAAGCTGAAAACCTCCGAAGCAAAAAGCGTTTTTATATCAATATTCTTCATGCAATCGAACACGCTTCCAATCTGCAGGAACTTGAGCTTCTTGTCCCCAGACGGGGCAAATCACAGCGTAAAAAAGAGAAACTGCATACAGGGGAGCTGTTCTGGATCGAAGATTACAAAGTAATGGTTGGGCGCAACGCCAGGGAGAATCAGGCGCTGCTCAAAATTGCAAGAAGCAACGATGTTTGGATGCACACACGCCAGATCCCGGGATCCCACGTAATTATCCGTACCGACAAGCAGAATCTGCCCGATTCTGTCCTCGAAGCTGCGGCCAAACTCTGTGTCGATTTTTCTCTCAGACAGCCTGGCGACTATGATGTAGACTACACCCGACGCAAATTTGTCAAGATTCAGGAGGGCTCCCGTGTCGAGTACGACAAATACCGTACTATTCGGGTACGCAAAGAAGGGGCAGAGGTCGGGGAGCAGTAGTGTGAGGCAGAGTGTCGGCAGAAGAAGACATTCTGCCCGAAAGGGGCACCGCCTACAGGCGTGCCTCGTAGCGGCGAAGCATGAAGAGCTTCTTGAGGATCTTTTTGCGGGTGGCGATCTTCTCTTTTTTGCGCTTCTCGGTTTTGGTCTCGAAGTGCTGGCGGGCGCGAGCCTCGGTGACGATGAGGTTCCGGTCGCACTGGCGCTTGAATTTGCGGTACGCGTCTTCAAACGTATCGCGTGAACCGACGATGATTCCCGGCATGAAAACACCCCCTTTCTGTCGCAGATTTCCTGCAGGTATCTCGATGCAGGCAGGCAACAAAGTGGCATATTATAGCGAAAATCCCTTAGTGGAAGTTGTAGCGACAATGTGCGGGAGCTTTTAACCCAACTTGATATACAATAGTTTTCGAATCGTTGCTACAAGGAGGAGTCACACGATGCGAAAAGTATTCCAGGATTGTTATGCGATGGATCGTCGGTGTTATGATACGTACGGTTTGACCGAAGATATTTTGATGGAACATGCCGCCAAAGGGATCAAAAAGTACATCGAAGCACACTTTCCTGAAGCGCGCTCGATCCTCATCGTCGCCGGATCGGGCAACAACGGTGCCGACGGGATCACGCTGGCGCGGCAACTGCAATACAATATCCGTAATGTCAAACTCTATCTCCCCTTCGGGGCAAAATCGCCCATGGCACAGAAACAGCTGAACCGTACGGAGAAACTGGATTATGTCAAAATTGTCGATAGGTTGAGCGAAGCAGACATTGTTCTGGATGCGCTGTTTGGTGCAGGGCTGAACCGGCCGCTTGACGAAACAGCTCAAAAGCTCATTGAGGAGATGAATGATCTCAACGGTATCAAAATTGCCTGCGATATTCCCTCCGGGATTGATGTACGTGGAGGTGTTGAGTCGGTGGCATTTGATGCCGACGTTACTGTTACCATGGGTGCTCGCAAAGAGTCCCTCTATGCTGACGGCGTCAAGGATCTTGTCGGCGAAGTTGTCCGGGTGGATCTCGGGATCCGCTACAGCCAATACACCAAAGATATGCCCGTATCAAGTTATCTGCTTGACCGGGAGGATCTGGAGCTGCCGACCCGCGAATTTGCCCTCGATACCCACAAAGGAACTTTCGGACACGCGGCGATTCTGTGCGGAGAAAAACCCGGAGCCGGAATCCTCAGTGCCATGGCAGCGGTACGGTTCGGGGCGGGATTGGTTACACTGGTAGCCAATGAACCGATCAGCCCGCCGCCGTACATCATGACAGCTCCGGAACCCCCTTTTGGTGTAACGGCACTGGCAGTCGGAATGGGAATGGGGGGTCGTTTTGAGGCAGAGTTTCTCCGTGACCATGTCGTAAAAGGTATAGCCCCCATTGTCGTGGATGCCGATGCCTTTGGGAACCCTGTCGTCCTCGAGGTGCTTGAGCACAAAGAGCGCACCGTCGTCCTCACCCCCCACCCCCGGGAGTTTATCCGGTTGTGGCGCCACTGCTTCGATGAAACCGTGACCACCGAAGCGGTGCAGAATGACCGCTTCGGGTACGTACGCCGTTTCGCCGAAGCTTATCCACACGTCACCCTCCTGCTCAAAGGAGCCAACATGCTCATCGCCAGTGAGGGGAAAATCTACATCAATCCCTACGGAACCAGCCAGCTGGCCAAAGGGGGGAGCGGTGATGTTCTCAGCGGCTTGATTGTCGCATTGCTGGCGCAGGGGTACAGCGGTATTGATGCTGCGATTCAGGGATCGCTGGCATTGGTCGCCGCAGCGAAAAAATATGACGGGGCTGATTATGCGATGCTTCCGACAGATATCATTGAACGGTTGGCGATCCTGTGAAAAACATTGCAATTCTTTTCAGCGGAGAGGGGACTACTTTTGCCTATCTTGCCGATCATCTCCCCCTTTACGGGGTTCGTATCTCGGTTGCCCTGACCAACAATCCTGATGCCGGGGGTACGGTTGTCGCCCAGGATCATGATATTCCCCTTGAAATTGTGGATCACCGGAGTTTTGTCGATCGTGAAGCGTTTGATACAGAGGTCGTCAGGCGGCTGAAACGGTATGATCCGGATTTGACAGTATTGGCAGGTTTTATGCGGATCGTAACACCGGTATTTACCGGGCAGATACGGGCGATCAATCTCCACCCTTCACTCCTGCCCCGTCACAAAGGACTTGATGCGATTCGAAGAAGCTGGGAGGATAAGTATGATGAGGGGGGTGTGAGTATTCACTGGGTCAGCAATGAGCTTGACAGCGGGGAGATTTTTCTGCAAAAGAGCATCAACAAACGGGAACTTTCTCTCGAGGCTTATACGCAGAAAATACGCATCCTTGAGAAAAAAGCGCTTCTTGAAGCCATCCTGCTTGTCTTGCAAAGTCGTGGGTATCCATCACATTTGGATCAGCATCACGGTTGATTTTGTCAACACAAAAACTTGCTGAAAAAAAGAGGCAACACTAAGGAGATATTATGCCGAAAATACACAGGAAGCATCTGTCAAACAATATTATTCTTATTGGTTTTATGGGTGTCGGCAAAGGGACAACAGCTCGAGCCTTTTCTAATAAATACGGCATCTATACCGTCGACACTGATGATTTGATTGAATCGAAAGAAAAAAGAGAGATAAAATACATTTTTGCCCAAAAAGGAGAAAAATACTTTCGGCAACTGGAGCAGCAGACGGCCGACTGGATCGAGCGGAGTGTCACCGGGACGTTGATCAGCTGCGGGGGCGGGTTTTATCAGGTCAAAAACCTCAATAAGCTTGGGACAGTCGTCCTGCTCGATGCGTCGTTTGACTGGATTCACACCCGGCTGAAAACGGCAAAAAACTCGGCCGAAAAACTGGCGAAGCGCCCCTTGTTCCAGGAGCCGAAAAAGGCGAAAAAGCTCTACAGGGAGCGGGAAGCCGCCTACAAAAAGGTCGCCGATATCGTGGTCAATGTGGAGGGGAAAAGCCGGGAGGAGATTTGTGAAGAGATTGCCCGGGAGTGTGGGGTTCGTGATTCGTGATTGGTAATTCGTGATTCGTAATTCGTGATTGGTTGATGGTTGGTGGTGTGGCACGGAGCAGGGACTTCAGTCCCGTTATTTGGTGATTGGTGATTGGTAATTCGTGATTCGTGATTCGTAATTGGTAATTCGTGATTGGTTGATGGTTGGTGGTGTGGCACGGAGCAGGGACTTCAGTCCCGTTATTTGGTGATTGGTGGTGCGGGGTGAAACCCCGCCTCCAGAACAGAAAGGAAAAACTGCCCATGAAAACTCTACGGTTGTTACCATTACTGGTTGTTCCGCTTCTTCAGGCTGGATCGTCCCATTCGTTGTATCAGGCGTGTTTCGACAACGCGACGAACAATCATGCGATGATCCAGTGTACCCATAAAGAGCTGGCGTATCAGGACGCACGTCTCAATCGATACTACAAACGGGCGATGCGCCGACTCGAGCCGGACGAAAAGAAGAGGCTCCGAAAAGCGCAGAGAGCCTGGATCGCATTCCGCGATCTCGAGTGTGAATTCGAGGGGCGGCAGATGCGGGGCGGCAGTGCTGAGCCGCTGCTGATCGGCGGGTGCCTGGTCGATATGACCTGGAAGCGTGCCGACGAACTGCAAGCGATCGTTTCGGAGTGAATCAATTGTGTCTTCCGGAGAATCGCCGGTTTCACGTGATAGCTCTGGCAGTCGCAAACGCAAGCGCCCCTTTCAGGGGTTGGGTGCTCCTTTGTCGCCATCGCGTGAAACCTCTCTGATACGTTTTTCAGTAACCGCAATCCCGTTTTTACAGATATTTCACTATAATACCGATGCATTACATGTTACCGTAAATTTCACTCTATTGATCCATTGTTCCAATCCAGGAGCAGGGACTTCAGTCCCGTCGTGCGGGGTTGAAATCCTGTCTCCGGATTGGATCGATTCCTGCCGGATCGATTAGGACATTTTCAGAGGTTCTGCCACAAAAATTCCAACAACGCAAGAGGCTCCATGCAAGGATTTGAAACCTATCTCCGTGACCATCTGCCCACAACTGAGACGTTCCACCCGATCTACAACGACGCGATGGCCGATATGCTGCTGGCCGGGGGCAAGCGGTTCCGCCCGATGCTGCTGCTGCGGATCGTGGAAGCGTATGAACCGCTGCTCGTGGAGTCGGCGTACGCTCCGGCGCTCGCGGTGGAGATGTTCCACACCTATTCGCTGATCCACGACGATCTGCCGGCGATGGACGATGCGCCGCTGCGCCGGGGGCATCCGACGCTCCACACCACCTACGACGAGTCGACGGCGATCCTCGCCGGGGATGCGCTCAATACCCATGCGTTTCTCCTGATCGCCCGGTCGGCGTTTCGCCCCGATGTGCGGATCAAACTGGTCGAGATCCTCGCCCGGGACGGCGGTGTGGACGGCATGGTACTCGGTCAGGCGATCGATCTCTATTTTGAAAACACGCCACTGAGTGTCGAACAGGTCAAGGAGCTTCATCGCAACAAAACTGCCAGGCTTATCGCGGCCAGTATGCTCATGGGGGCGGTGATCGTAGGGCTGGACAGAGCTGCCCAGGAGGCTTTGTATGCTTTCGGGATCGATCTGGGCTTGCTGTTTCAGATCCAGGATGACATCATCGACGAGACCCAGAGCGAAGAAGAGGCGGGGAAAACCACTGGCAACGACGGCGACAAAAACAGTTTCATCAATCTCATGGGACTGGAAAACACCATCGCCGAGGCGGATGCGCTGGCTGCGGATCTGTTGCAGCGCTTTGAAGCCTTTGATCTCAAGCTCCAAACAGCGCTCAAGCCGCTGATGGATCATTATCTTACCCGACACCAACCCCAATAATCTCACGAAGGACATAATAACTTATGGCAAAAAACGACAACACAATGCGCAAAAAGATGGCCGATACGATCCGTTTCCTCGCAGCCGATATGATTCAGCAAGCCAACTCCGGGCATCCGGGGGCTCCGATGGGGCTGGCCGACATCGCCGTAGTACTCGGCGAACACCTCCGCCACAATCCGAAGAACCCCGCCTGGCTCGGGCGTGACCGCCTGATTTTCTCGGGCGGGCACGGGACGGGGCTGATCTACTCGCTGCTGCATCTGTGGGGGTATGACGTGAGTCTGGAAGATCTGAAAAACTTCCGCCAGCTCGACTCCAAAACCCCCGGCCACCCCGAATACGGCCACACACCGGGGGTGGAGATCACCACCGGTCCCCTCGGGCAGGGGATTGCCAACGCCGTGGGATTTGCGATGGCGGCGGCGTACACCGGACACGTGGTCAACTCCGACACCTGCCGTTTCATCGACCACAAAACCTACTGCCTCGTCGGAGACGGGGATCTGGAGGAGGGGATCAGCTACGAAGCGGCGTCGCTCGCCGGGCATTTGAAGCTCAAGGATCTCATCGTCCTCTATGACAGCAACCGCATCACGATCGAGGGGGATACCTCGGTGGCGTGGAGCGAAGACGTCGCCAAACGGTTCGAGGCGCAGGGGTGGAACGTTCTTGCGATCGACGGCCATGACTATGACGCGATCGACCGGGCGCTCACCGCAGCCCAAAAGGCCGACAAACCGACGATCATTATCGCCGAGACCACCATCGGCAAAGGCGCCGTCGGACTGGAGGGGAGCCACGAAACCCACGGCGCCCCCCTCGGTGTCGATGTGATCCGCGCCTCCAAAAAAGCGGCGGGCTTCCCCGAGGGGGAGAACTTCCATATCCCCGAGGATGTCCTCGCCCGTTTCCGCTGCGCCGTCGAAGAGGGGGAACTGGCGGAGAGAGAGTGGCTCCATCTCCAGAAGCAGGCGCCGCTGGCGGAGCAGAATGCCGCCCTTGAGCGTCTCCTCCATCCCGATTTTGCTTCGATCCGTTACCCCGATTTTTCAGAGACACCCGAAATGGCGACCCGTGACAGCAACGGGCAGATCCTCAATGCCATTGCCAAAGCACTCCCAGGATTTGTCGGCGGATCGGCCGATCTGGCGCCGTCGAACAAAACGACGCTCAAAGAGATGGGGGACTTCCCCCGCGGCAAAAACATCCACTTCGGGATCCGGGAGCATGCC
>JALVQH010000294.1 GCA_027031505.1 Campylobacteraceae bacterium
ATTGGTGTGATGGTGTTTATGCCGAGGGGGATCGCCTCACTATTCGATAGGTTCAAAAGGGGGTAAGCATGAGCAACCATCAACCAATACACCAATACACCAATACACCAATACACGGTGTGCTATTACACACCCTGCGCGACACAACGGAACTAAAGTCCCTACTCCATCCACTATGCATACGCGACACCTTCTCTATGGGGCTTGGACTTCAGTCCAACCGAACGCACAGCGTATCAAGTGGGACTAAAGTCCCAGCCCCTTTTACAGCGTTGCACAGCAACGCATACCAAAACCATTCACCATTCACCATTCACCATTCACTATTCACTATTCACTGTTCACTATTCACTATACACTATTCACTATACACTATTCACTATTCACTCCCTCCAACGGAGGGAACTCATGCTTGAGATTCGCAATCTCACCAAACGTTTCGGCGGTCTTACTGCGGTGGACGATCTGAGCTTCCACGTCACCAAGGGAACCGTTCACGCCCTCATCGGCCCCAACGGTGCAGGCAAAACAACACTGGTCAACATGATCACCGGCGTCTACCGGGTCGATGGGGGCTCGGTCTGGCTCGACGGCGGAGACATCACCGACATTGCTACCGACCAACTCGTCTACCGGGGGGTGTGCCGCACCTTCCAGCACCTCGAAGTGTGCCCCAACATGACGGTTCTCGAAAATGTCCTGCTTGGCTTCGACCGCTACCTCTCCAAGGGGCTCTTTGCTACCGCGTTCCGCACCCGCCGGATCCGGGACGATGAGCGGCGTTACACCGAGCGTGCCCTGCACCTGCTTGGCCTCATCGGGATCGCAGATTACGCCCACACCCTCGCCGGCACCCTCGCCTACGGGATACTGAAAAAGCTTGAGATCATCCGGGCTCTGGCCACCAGTCCCGAACTGATCCTCCTCGATGAGCCCGTCGCGGGGCTCAACCCCTCCGAGACGGCGGAGGTAGCCGAGCTCATCCGCACTGTCGTCGCCGACGACGTGACGGTGATCCTCGTCGAGCACGATATGAAGATGGTGATGGAGCTCTCCGACCGTATCACGGTGATGCATTTCGGACAGAAGCTGGCCGAAGGAACCCCCGAAGAGATCCGCAACCACCCGGCCGTCATCGAAGCCTATCTCGGGACAGGAGCCTGATATGCCTCTGCTTGTCACCCGCAACCTCAGCGTCATGTACGGCAAGATCCGTGCCCTCGAGGGGATCGACCTCACCGTCGAATCCGGACAGATCGTTGCTCTCGTCGGCGCCAACGGCGCGGGCAAAACCACACTGCTCAAAACGCTCAGCGGCCTCCTTGCCCCCGTCTCCGGTACGATTCATTTCGAAGAGAAAGAGATCGCCGCCACATCACCGGATGTACGGGTGCGCAGCGGTATCGCCCAGGTGCCCGAAGGGCGCGGGCTTTTCGGGATCCTCAGTGTCGAGGACAATCTGCTGCTTGGAGCCTATACCCGCCGGGGTCGCGAAGCCATCCATGCCGATCTGGAGAGCATCTACGCCCGCTTCCCCATCCTCCGCGACAAACGCCACGACTACGCCGGGACACTCAGCGGAGGTCAGCAGCAGATGGTCGCCGTCGGTCGCGCTCTTATGAGCCGCCCCCGCCTGCTGCTGCTCGATGAGCCGAGCATGGGACTGGCTCCCATCATCGTCGACGAGATTTTTGACACGATCCGAGGGCTCAACACCGCCGGCACCACCATCTTCCTCGTCGAACAAAACGCCCGCCTGGCACTGAAAAATTCCCATTACACCTACGTCCTCGAAAACGGCACCATCGTCAATGAGGGGAAATCGGAAACCCTCCTGAACGACCCGGCGATTGTTGAGGCGTATCTTGGGGGGTAAAGGTAGAAAGTAGAAAGTAGAAAGTAGAAAGTAGAAAGTAGAATTTTTTGAGGCGATGACTTAGAACAACCTTATTTCTGCTTTTTCCGGAACCGACTGTTTCAGCTCCTCAATACAGAGCTGAAGCCCTGCCTCCAAAGAGAGGATACGATGTAACGATGAAGACAACCCCTTTCATCTCTTTACGTAACACGTAATATATAACGCGTAACGCACCAAAATTTCTACTTTCTACTTTCTACTTTCTAATTGTTTCGCTTTCTCCCGATAAAACGCCGCGGCTTTGGGTTTGCCTCTTTTCTCATAAAACTCCGCCAGCATTTTGTATCGGCTGTTTTCGCTTGCCCTCAGATGCTCCAGCAGTGCTGCTATCCTGCTGTGATAGCGTGTCTTTGTGCCGTAAGCAGTCACGAAAAGCTCAGCTTCGGCACGTGCCCGGTCGGCGATCCGGCTATCGTGTTCCCGATCGTAGCGATGCACAAGGGTTTTGATACCGAGATACGCCACATCCTGCCGCTCCTTTCCCGAAGGAAAATCCCGATAATACTCATCACAATAAAACCGTGCCAGACGATACTCCCCCTGCGCGAGATGCCCCCGGATAAGCGACAGAATCATCCGGGGTACCTGTGGAGAGTTTTCGTGCTTCAGGCGATAAGCTGCATACGCTTCGTCTGCCTCCGCCATGCGGCCTGTACGCACGAGCTCCACGACCGCAGCATGCTTCTGTATCCGCATGTTCGTCTGCGATTCCGTCCCCGCACATCCTCCAGCCATCCAGACCCATCCTCCGAGTATCCATCCGGTTATCCATCGATCGTTTTTCATGCCGTTATCATACTGTAATATTTGTATTTATCCAAACTTTTTGCAAAATTTGACTTTTTTCTGGTATAATGTGTGAGGTGTGTATTCTGCATTTGCAAAAGCCAAACTCATCGCGAGGTGAGGACGGAAAGCCACGGGTCTGCCTGCACTTGAAAGGCGGGCAGACAGCCGGGTTGCCAAATCCAAACCCGGGTTCTTCAGATCGAGGACTCGGGTCATAATTCTCTGGCTTGCTCAATCTTATACACGCGGATTTCACCCAGGTTTTGGGTATAAAGGTGCTGATTATGAAAACGTTCACTGTGTTTTTTCGAGTTTTTCTCTTTTTCGCAGCTGTAAATGGAGGGATACTCCATGCTGCCTGTGATGATTACGATAACACTAACGACTCTTGCCCCGGTGCGACTGTCACCAGTATGGACGGGGTTAATGTGGATCGACAAAGATGTATAGAAGGCAGATCCAAAAACGGTGACAAACCTGATCTGTACAAATTTACCGTACAGGCTTTCGGGACGTTGGACATCAATGGCTCAAGCCTGAACAACAGCTCTTATCACTTCATGGTAGGATCCAGTTGCAGGGGAGGTAGTTA
>JALVQH010000295.1 GCA_027031505.1 Campylobacteraceae bacterium
TCAAGTAATATGCCAGATATTTTGCATCTACTTTGTCACTCTTTACACGGATCACAGCCAAAAGGGAATGTATCAGCAACCCCTCATCCTCTTTTCCGATATAGACTGCCGAGCCGGGTGCCCGAAGTCGTACGACCACATCCCCTTCTTGCGTGAAGTATTTGCTATCGATCGTTTCTCCGGCAACAAAAAGATCTTGCATCTGTTCCGGTTTGTTCAGCATCACTCCGGCATCAAAATATTTCAAAGAGATCTGCTCATACTCTATCCTGGATGATGAATCCATGTGTGCCTTTTTCCTGGCGAGAACCAATCCGGTACGAACCGTGGCGATTTCACTTAAGTTGACTGTCACGTTGACTCCATATTGTCTATTCGGAAATATTACAAAAATATTACTTATGAATAGATAAAAAAAAATATGTACTACTTTAGAGTATTCACTCTTATATTTGGGTATAGTTCGTGCGAATGTAGACATTTACCTGTGGCGTCGTGTCGTATGGAATTGAATGGAAGAGTGTTCAAAAATCGAAGGCAGGCGATAAGCCGGGTTCTGTCGTGGGTAGCAATTTATCTAGGCGTGCCGTTGCCGACACGCTCGAGCGGGACACACAAAAGATGCAAGGCTTGTACCTGGTGCCCCTTGCTGCGGACAGGGTTTACCTGGCTGGGGATGTTACCACCCCCACCGGTGGGCTCTTACCCCACCCTTTCACCCTTACCCATCAAAGGGTCTCGCCAGAGGGTCTGACCTCAATGATAATGCTTCAGCGTTATCGTTGCGGGTCTGACCCTTCAGCACAATGATAATGCTTTGGCGTTATCGTTGCGGGTCTGACCCTTTCAACAGGCGGTTTGCTTTCTGTTGCACTTGCCCTCGGATCGCTCCGGCCATCCGTTAGATGGAGTCCTGCCTTGCGTGCAGCCCGGACTTTCCTCTCGCAGCGCGAAGCTGCCAGCTGCTACCTGCCTGCCTTCGATGGGATTATAGCATAAAGGATCAAACAACCAAATACCCTATATCCATTTTTTCTTCACCAACCACCGATAAATCAGCCATGCGATGATGAGATTGATCCCCCAGACGGCAAAATAGCCGTATTGCCATCGCAGCTCCGGCATGACATCAAAGTTCATCCCGTACACCCCCACGAGGAAGGTCAACGGCAAAAAGATCAGTGAGATAGCCGCCAGACGCTGCATCGCCTGGTTCATCCGGTTACTCATGAACCCCATGAGCAGATTCTGGAGGTAGCCGGTACGATCGAGGTAGGATTTGGACTCGTTGATGGAGAAGGAGAGGTGCTCTTTGAGGTCAATGAATTCATATTTGAGTTTTTGGCGTATCTCAGCGGTAAAGTGGTTGTAGATTTTGTTGACCACGTCATTGGTCTGAATGGAAAGCTTAGTGATACGGTTGAGAGTGCGACGGGCAAAGTAGAGGCTTTTCTGTACCTCCTGCTCATCGAGATCTTCTGCAAAAATACGGTCTTCTATCTCCTCGAGATGATCGTCGATCCGGTCGATGATGTTCATCGTATTGTCCACCATGATGTCGATGATGGTATACGTAATATACTCGAGTGAATCGCGCTGATCGTATCGCTTGAAGAGCTTGCTTGTAATGGATTTGATGATCCGCATATCCCGGCTGAGAAAAAGGAGGGTTGTTTCGGTGATGATGATGACGACGTTTTCATCTTCGTAGAGCATTGTATCTTCTTCATCTTCGAGAAAATATTTGAGGATGATGAGGCGAAATTTGGCGTTGAATTCGTAGGCAATACTCTGATCTTCGTTCTGAATATCTTCAATGAAACTTTCAGGGAAACCGTGCTCATTGAGCCAATCAAGGATGGTCTCATTGTCAATCGTAGTGAAAACGACTTGTTTCTCGTTGTCATCAAGGATTACCTCTTCTTTGCGGTAGAGGCGATCGGAGAACAGATACATGCTTGGCTCCTAAGTAGGTACGCTTTCAGGACAACAACTTCCGTCGCTATCAACATCAACCCAGCGGGCATTGTTCCAATCAGGAGCAGGGACTTCGGTCCCGTTATACAGGACGAAAGTCCTGCCTCCAAAGCAGAATAATATATCCGCCGAAACATTAACGCGATTGAAATCGCGTCCCCAAATCACAGTGTCTGCGTCCTTTCATAACACGCTTTCATGGCCTGTATGAAGGCATCACGTGTGCCGGCTGCTTCGAGTTTGGCATACCCGGCTGCCGTGGTGCCTCCGGGAGACATAACACGATCCTTGAGCAATGCAGGATGCTCCTCAGCCAGCAGGGCACCCACCCCCTTGAAGAGCATCGGCAGGTACGCATAACTGACCTCACGGGGGAGCCCCAGATTGACCGCACCGTCGGCCAAGGCTTCGGCCACGAGTGCCAACCACGCCGGAGCCGATCCGCCGATGCCGGTGGCGATGTCAAGCTGTTTTTCGCTCTCAAGCCAGATCGCCTGCCCGATGCTTGAGAGGATCTCCAGCGCCTGATCTTTGAAATGGACATCCCCGGTGACCGAGGTGACGGCCTTCTGCTTGAGCGCGGCGAGGTTGGGCATGGCGCGGATGTAGGCGCGTGCTGCGATCTTCTCTCTCAGTGTTGCCAGCGAGGTGCCTGCGAGAATCGAGATGAGCGCTTCGGCTTCGCCAGTGAATGTCATCCCGGGCAGCGACTGAGGCTTGACTGCGAGAATAACCACATACCCGTCGAGGGGAGGGATCGTGTCGTGTATCGTCACCTCGGGATAGAGCCGGGACAACTCCCCGGCACGCGGTGGATAGCTTTCGACGACAGAGACATGGGTACGGTCGAGTCCGGCCAGTATGGCACCGCCCATATTGCCGGCGCCGATCAGTAGAATTTTCATGGTGGGTTCCTGATAATTGGGATTTATTGGAAGTATTATACTGGAAAATCAGGAATGGGGGATTAGAACAAGAAAAAAATTAATACTCATCAGACTTACACCTTTACCCCTTTTTCTCGTTCCCCATCTCCCGATTGGGAATGCCCCCATTGCAATAGGTCTCGTAGTATGGGGCTCCATAGATATGAAACGAGTAAGGTGTGTTTCTTGCACAGCGGGAGCTTCGTAACGAGGAAATAGTTGAATTGTGCTATAATCTGTCCATTAAACATCAAGGAGTCATGATGCAACTGTCCGTCGATGTTTCGCTTGACAATCTTTTGTCGTTGATTGGTGAAATGAATCTCAATCAGCTCGAAGAGATTAAAGACAAAATCATTGAAAAAAAACTTTATTTTCAGACGTTCCAAAAGGATCATGTAGGCACTATCGTAGATGATTTTGAAAAAGAGGGGTATTCTCCTGACTTTTTGGCTGACTTGGAAGCCGGGCTGAAAAAAAGTTCTGTGTATGCACATCAATGAACTGCGTGATGACCTCAAAGCATATCTCTCTACCCACGGATTAGAGAAGAAATACGCAAAAGCCAAAATACTTTTTGAACAAGACCCGTTTTATCCTTCGCTCAATACGGAACTGCTCCGACCCAAAGAGAGGCTTATTTATTCTTTCAGACTCGATCGAAAATATCGGGCACTTTTTATCTATCTCGAAGATGGAACCGTTGAGATTATTGCATTGACCAATCATTACAAATAGCTTTATTTTGTCCTCATCTTCTGACGGGGAACGCATACCTGATAATTGATATGCTTCCAGTATGCGTACCGTATCAGAAGATATGGTCCGAAAAAGCTACCACTCCCTTCTCACCCACAAGGAGCGTCTCCACCTATCCAACCGCTGCTATATCTGCGAACAACCCCTTCGGGATTCCGTCAGCCTCATGACCGCCTTCCACCTCTCGCACCCCGAATGCATCTACATCCCCTCCCTCACCCGACTGGTCGTCGAAGATTTTTTTGAGAGCGGAAAAATGCTTTATATGGAAGATGCGATAGTGGAACAATTGTATGATGCGGTGCAGAAAGGGTTGCAAAGGAGCTCAGACTTCAGTCCAACCAATATTGAGGATTTAGTTCCAGACCCCTAAGTTTAAAATGGGCATCCCCAGTGACAGAGGTGACCGCCTTGTGTTTGAGGGCTGCAAGGTTGGGCATGGCGCGGATGTAGGCACGCGCCTGAATCTTCTCACGCAGCGTTGCCAAAGAGGTACCCGCCAAAATCGAGATAAGCGCCTCGGCTTCTCCCTCGAACGTCATCCCCCCCAACGATTGGGGCTTGACGGCCAGCAGGACGACATACCCATCCAGCGAAGGGATCGTATCAAGAATCGTGATCTCAGGGTAGAGACCGGCAAGCTCTTTGGCTCGGAGAGGATATGCCTCGACAACGGTCACGCGCGTACGATCCAGCCCGGCAAGCATCGCACCACCCATATTGCCGGCACCTATAAGGAGAATATTCATGGTCTGTTCCTGATAATGGGATTGTGTTGGAGTAATTATACTGGAAAATTAGGAATTAGGAATTAGGAATTCTGGGAGAATTTTTGGAACTAGGGTAAGAATTTTTAGGGATGAAGTGAAGATTTCTTTGTGATTGGATGGAGATGTGTGGGTTGTGTCGCAGGAGCGTACTCGTATACGTGACGAGACACTCCCGCAAAGATGCGCCCAAGCGCGAAGAAAGGTTTACTTCATCGACTCGAGGGCATATTTTTTGCCCAGTTCGTATGCCTTTTTGTTGACGTCGTGGACTTTGGCGGGGACTTTGCTCAGCATCGTCTCAATCAACAGATCTTCATCGAGTGCTTTGGTGTAAGTATTGGCGATCGCCAGGGCAACGACCGACTGGGTGATGACGTTGCCGACCTCTTCTTTGGCGATGGTGATGATTGGGATCTCGACGATATTCCATTTTTTGCGGTCTTCCTCACTCGGAGAGACGAGATTGGGCTCGACGACGATCGTGCCGCCTTCGCGAACGCCGTTTTTGAAAAGCTGATAACTTTTGTCTGCTACCGAAAGCATGAAGTCAATCTGCCCATCAATCGCATAGGGGTACCAGATCTCCTCATCATCAAGCTGGATATCGACTACGGTCGGTCCCCCGCGCACCTGAGAGGTATAAGTAGCCGTCTTGACGCCGTAGCCGCCAGCTTTGATTTTGGCTGCGGCAAAAATCTCACCGGCGAGAAGAACACCCTGTCCGCCGACACCGGTAAATCTCATTACAATTCTACTCATGGTTCTTCTCCTCCTTAGATTTTCTTCGCAAAATCATCTTGGGTGATCTTGCCGCGCTTGCCCTGGTGGGCTTTTTTGACCTCCTCGTACATTTCGCAGTACTCCGGAGCCTCCTCATCCTGTTTGAGGATACCGGTGGGCAAATAATTCATCCGCTCCTCTTCGGGGAGGGCTTCCCACTTTTTCTTCGGCATGCTGATACTGTCAATCCACTCGAGGTTGGCCATGGCCGATCCCATTTTGTTCTTACGACCAAGGTTGATGTGGCAGTTGGAGAGGGCTTCGACATAGGAGAATCCTTTGTGCTTGAGGGCAGCGACCAGGACTTTCTCCAATTTTCGCGGCTGTGTCACACTCTCGCGGGCGACAAACGATGCTCCGGCCGCTTCGACCAGCTTACAGCCGTCAAACGTCGGATCAATGTTGCCCACTTTTTGCGTCACTGTCCAGAATCCACGTGGCGTCGTCGGCGACGTCTGTGAGTTGGTCAGACCGTAGATGAAGTTCTGGATCAGAATCAGGGTGATATCGATGTTGCGGCGGGCACCGTGGATGGTGTGGTTCCCTCCGATCGCCAGACCGTCGCCGTCACCGGCAACACACACGACATGTTTGTCGGGGTTGGCCAGTTTGATCCCGGTGGCAAACGCAACGGTACGTCCATGGGTAGTGTGAACGGTATTCATATCCACATACGAAGAGAAACGACCGCTGCAGCCGATCCCGGAGACAAGCGCGATGTCGTTTTTGTCCCAGCCGAGTTTGTCGACGGCGCGGATGAAGGATTTGAGGATGACCCCATCCCCACACCCCCAGCACCACAGGGTGGGCATTTTGCTGGTTCTGAGATATTTGTCGTAATTGAATGCCATCTTAGAGCTCCTTCACTTTTTCGATGATGTCGGCCGGTGAGAACGGGCGACCGTTGGTCTTGGTCAACTTATCGATGTCTCGTCGTCCCATACAGCGCTGAATCTCCTCGAGGTATTGTCCCTGGTTGAGCTCGATCGAGAGCACCTTGTCAAACTTCTGTCCCAGCTCGTAGAGGCGCTCTTCCGGAGAGGGCCAGAGGGTAATGGGGCGGAAGAGACCCGCTTTGATCCCGTGCTCTTCGCGCAGGGTGCGGATCGCCTCTTTGATCGCCAGTGAAGCCGAACCGTAACCGATCAGAAGGATCTCGGCATCGTCAAGCATGTACTCTTCGTTGCTCTCGATCTCATCCTTGTGCTCATCGACTTTGCGGAAGAGGCGATCGATGAGAAGGCGACAGGTTTCGATCTCTTCGGTCGGGAAACCGTCGGGACCGTGATGGAGACCGGTGAAGTGGTAGCGGTACCCTTTGAACATCGGATTGAGGACGGCGGGCTCATCCTGGGCGACGCCGTAGGGCTTGTAATCCTCGGGTGCACCGTCGAAGGTTTTGCGGGGAACGATACCTGCCTGCACCTCTTCGAGCGAGGGAAGGGTTGCTTTGGCATGCATGTGCCCCAGCGTCTCATCCAGCAGGACAAAAACCGGCTGCATGAAACGGTCAGCCAGGTTGAACGCCCGTACCGTCTCGGTATAGCACTCTTCGAGGGTTCCGGCGCAGACGGTGATCGATTTGTAGTCCCCGTGGCTGGGATTCTTCGCCTGGGCGACATCCCCCTGGGCAACCCGTGTCGGCAGACCGGTCGAGGGACCGCCCCGCATGACGTTGACCACCACAAGGGGGACTTCGGTCATTTGTGCCAGTCCGAGGTTCTCGGCTTTGAGCGAGATGCCGGGGCCGGAAGTCGCCGTCAACGAACGCACACCAGACATGGCAGCACCGATCGCAGCAGCAACACCACCTATCTCATCCTCCATCTGAATGGAAGCTCCCCCTGCTTTTGGGAGCAGATCGGAGATAGTATGCATCACCTCACTGGATGGGGTAATGGGGTATCCTCCGAAAAAACGGCATCCGGCATCGACAGCGGCACGTGCCGCGAGATCGTTGCCACTTGAAATCACTTCTCTTTGACTCATGCTTACTCCTTAGGCAAGTTTCATATAGTTGTTAGCGGCGATCGCTTCAGCACGTGCCTTGGCTTGATCGGTCAACCTGGCGAATTTAAACTCTTTTTTGTCGGCGACGTAGATCGCAAAATCCGGACACGTCAACTCACACTCGTTGCACCCGATGCACGCCTCGGGTGTCACCACCTCGATCATGGCACCGAGGACGGTTTGCGGATCCGGACGCATGGCCAGAACACCGGCCGGACAGACGGCCACACATTTGTCGCACGCTTTGCATCGCTCTTCACTGACCCAGACGGGCGTGTTGGCTGGAGCTTTCATCAGACTCGACATCTGTTTCCCCTTTTGATACTGAAATTAAGTGAGAAAAATCACTGAGATTAGGATAGCTTAGTTTGGGTAAGGAGTGTATAATAATGAAAGAGAAAGGTAAGCCCAAAGATAAGGGTTGTTACCTTTTGACTCAGTCGAAGAGAGTTAGAATTCACCGGAAGCGGCTTTGTCCATCATGGTATAGAGAATATGCTTGACTTTGTTTCCTTTTTCGAGCATATGGGGAGGAAGTGTGTGTCCGCCATGAATCATCATATCCATATCAAGGGCATAAAGCCACAACCGATGGGTCCGGCTGTCCTCCATGATGACGATCCGGCACGGAAGATACGCTCCGTATGCCATCGAAAACTTGACCATATCCACGGCGATATTGGGGTGACAGTAACTCAGCACACGCACGTAGGGCTGTTTCTTGCCGGTACGAGCTTCGACCTCTTTGGAGAGAGGGAGGTCTCCGACGGGTTTGATCCCCATTTCGTTGGCGACGCTGTTGAGCGATTCGACGACATCCTCGGCAGAGACATCTTTGGCTACTTCGACCTTGTGGACGGTTGCTTTGGCAATGTCGCCTGTCCGGATGAGAGTGCTTATCATATGGGTATAGACTGCACCCGCTTTGGGGTCGAACTGACTGGCAATGATGCCGGCATAGATCACTCCTCCGATCGCAAAGACGCCGATAAGCGCCAGAATGTTTTTGATCCATCTCATGATAACTCCTTTGTGGTGTGGTGATAGAAATCAGTAGGGGGTCGCGTCGATCCAGCCTCCGGCCTGACGCTCGATCGCTTCCGCAGCACCGGCCTGGACATATGCTACCCCGTCTATGAAGGCCTGCTTCTTCCATCCCATGGTCTGCATCGTGTTGAGGCAGCCTATGATCTCAACATCATAGGCAAACAATGAGCGCAGACGTTTGAGCGTGCGGGCATCGTAATCTCTGCGCAAAACACGCATACCCGGTCCGTAGGCAAGGATGGCAATCCTGAGGGCGTCGGCGGGGTATTCTTTGAGGATATTGTTGATCGTACCGATGAGGTGGTTGGCAGCATGCACGTCGCCGCTGTTGAGGCGCATAAAGACTCTGCGCGGGTGCTCAAATGTCGGTTTGGGATCGGCATAGTGCATTTTGGCCGACAGAAAGGTGCTCATGACAGCAATCGAAACGATCCACAATCCGATGCGTCTCATGCGCTCATCCTTTGTTCAATTACTTCCACTCTGTCCCCCGCTTCGATTGTCCCCGAGGCGATGATGCGACAGTAGACGCCGCGATCGTGACGCACCAGTCTGGGAAGCTTACGGTCAAAGACGCTGAGGTGGTTGCACAAGGTGCACGCTTCGGTGATGGCGACGACCGCCGTTCCGATCTGCAATACGGTTCCCGGCGCGAGAGTATGGGGATCGAGGGTGAGGATCGCGTTTTCACCGAGGCTTCCCGGTGCCAGATCGATCCCGGCATCGCGCGCCAGATCGTACGCTTTCTGCCCCACGAGCATCACCGTCTGATCCAGTGCTTTGCCGGCGAACTTGTCACCGACGATGCCGTATCCTTCCCGCAACTCCAGTCTGGGGCTGGCCGGACGTGGCAGTCCGCTCTGACCCTTTGGGGCGCTGAATGTACCGACAACGGTATACGACGTTGACATGTTATCTCCTTGGACGGTATTCTCTGAGCAGGGTTAAAAAATCGTGTTTTTTCCAACTGCCCGGATAGTGAGCCACCAATGTCCCATTGCTCTCAACAATGAAGAAACTCGGCGTAATATGCCGATAGACTTTGTCCAGGCCGAAGGGGAGCGCATGACGGCTGATGTCCACATCGACCAGAACATACCCCCGAGCCAGAGCTTTTTGCACGTCAGGTGTCTCAATCACCTCACGCTTCATCCGTTTGCAAAAGTGGCAGGTTGGGGAGCTCGCTTCGATAATGATCCGTTTGCCGGTCGCTCTGGCTTCGGCCTGAATGCGCGAAAGATCTTCGGGTCGATTCAGGCGCTTGACCCCACTGGGGTGGGCGGCCTGGCGGTGCTGCTTATACGCCATGAAAAAACGGGCCAGTGCCGCGTAATCGGTATCTTTCAGGCCGTGAACGGGTTTTTTGGTTTCGTAGTAGCGCATGATCTCCGGATCGCAAATGGATTGGCTGCGTACGGGGTGTTCCAGGTATCCCTTGAGGTACTCCTCGATCTCATCCGGACGCATGTCGGGGTCGGAGGGGTCTCCTACCTTCTTGGGTCCGCGCATGATCGCATAGGCCAGCATATTGACCGAAGGGGCTTTGAGAT
>JALVQH010000296.1:0-176 GCA_027031505.1 Campylobacteraceae bacterium
CTCTATACCCTCATGTGCTACATCGAACAAAACCCACTCAAGGCAGGCATGGTCGAACGACTGGAAGAGTATCCCTACAGCAGCTACAACTACTTCCTGCAGGCACAGACACCAGTGTGCCTGTCCAAGTCGTGGATCATCCAGCACTACCAAAAAGATAAAGAAGCCATCCAGGC
>JALVQH010000296.1:186-9807 GCA_027031505.1 Campylobacteraceae bacterium
CAGGAGCTCAAAACCGCCTCTTCATTGGTCGAGGCTCCCAACATCGATACAAAGCCCGATATAGAAAAACTCAAAAAAATATTTGATGAGAGTGATGATACCAAAACACGCAATGCAAAAATAGTGCAAGCCTGCCAACAAGGCTACTCTCAGCACATGATTGCTAAAGTACTGGGCATATCACAACCGGCGGTACATGGTGTGATCAGAAGGAGCAGGAGATGAGTTATCATTATCACCTGACCCCTTTACCTAGAGTTCTTCCATCAAGACCTGCTTATAAAGCGTTGAGTACTAAAATAGGTGGTGGGGTAGAAAAAATTGTACAGATACAGAGTAGAAAAATGATCCAAACTGAACTGGATGAATTGGCAGAATGGATCGTGTCCGCAGCGCGCCTACTCAATAAAGGTAGAGGATTGGCTCAATAATGATTTTGAAGCTCATCGGTTTTTTTGTCTATTCCGTTTTAGTTCTCAATGGAGTATCTTTATGGATTAGGCAAAAAGATTTTGATGTCATTGCATATCTCTTTTATCCTGAATCATATGAGAAAAATTGGTGGTTTGATTTGAGCAACGCTCCTTATTGGCTATCATTTTTTCTGGGTACTGTTTATATTTTTGGTCCAATATGGCTTTATATTTACCAAAAGGAAAAAGGTAAAATCTGAATGACCCCCCAATATATTAGCTGACAACTCTTCAGTTTAAAACAAAATATCAAGATGCAAAAAGAAAAAAATACCAACTATATCTTGATATCCCCTTAACTAACATTCTCTATTAATAGCAGTTTTCAGACCCCGTTAACACTCCGCTTATCTTCCTGTGGTAGCATACGCTCAAGCAAATCCCACGTCTTTATGATAATCATACTATTTAATATAGATTTCAGCGCGGTGTGGGTAAAATACTTCAAAAACGTTGTCAGGGAGACCTATGCGCCTGTTGTTGATCATGCTCTTTTCTCTGTTGGGTTTTGCGCAGTTTGATGCGACGCTGACGGTGGAAAAGAAGGTCGATCAGCGGGCGCGGGTGGCAGTGGTCGATGGGAGTGTACCAACACCGGCGGCTAAGAAAATGCACGCGATCTTCGTTGCCGACCTCAAAATCAGTGGGCATTTTCGTCCCGATGAAGCGTATCGCGTGGGGAGCTATGAAGGGAGCATGATCGATCCGGCCTTACGGGTCAACGCCTACGTGATCAAGTACACTTTCCAGCAGGAAGCCTCCACCAACACCCTGCTGGTCAAATTGCTCTCGGCAAGCAATTCCAAAACCATAGCCGAGCGGCGCTACACCGTCGCCAGTCAGGCGAAATATCCCTTTCTCGTCCACAAAGCGGTTACCGAGATCAATGCGTTGCTGAAATTTCCCGCCATCGACTGGATCAACCGCTATGTCGTTTTTGCCCGCTATACCGGCCGCAAGCAGAGCGAGATTCTTCTTGCTGATTATACATTTACGTTCACCAGAACCATCATCCGGGGCGGACTCAATCTCTTTCCCCATTGGGGCGATCCGGCACAGAAGAGTCTCTACTACACGGCGTACGTTCAGAGCCTGCCGACGTTGTTTCGCCTCAATATTTATACCGGGGAGCGCCGGAAAGTTACCAGCTCAACCGGGATGATCGTGTGCTCGGATGTCGCGCCGGATGGAAGCAAACTGCTCTTGACAATGGCACCCAACGGGCAGTCGGATATCTACGAATACGATGTCGCAGCGGCCAAAGCGACCCGTCTGACCACCTTCAGCGGTATCGATGTCAACGGCGTGTATGCCGACGACGGGAAATCGATGGTGTTTGTCTCCAACCGCCTCGGATACCCCAATATTTTCAGGCGGGATTTTGGCAGCGGAACGATAACGCAGATCGTTTTTCACGGTAAAAACAACAACAGCGTCGATGCGCATGGAGATACGGTAGTGTTCAGTGCCCGGGAGGAGCAGGGAAAATTTAACCTCTATACGGCTCATACAGACGGGAGCAGCGGACGCCCTCTGACGAGCAGCGGGGTCAACCAGTTTCCCCGTTTTTCGCCCGACGGCAACACTGTTCTCTATATCAAGCGGAGCAGCGAAGGTAATGCCGTAGGGTATGTCGGGCTTACAACAAACCAGAGCCTGCTTTTTCCCCTCGGAAACCGAAAAATACAGTCTTTGGACTGGTAAACCAAACAAACAACAAAGGAAACCCATGAAAAAGCATTTTATGATCCTGATAACTGCAGTAGTAGCCACAATGATTACAAGTGGCTGCACCCAGCAGCGTATCCCTGTTCCGGAAGGACAGCAGGTCTCATCTCAGCAGGTGGACATCGGAGAAGGGGTTGTCTCAGGTGGTGTAGATACCAACGGAAAGTATACCGGCAGCGACGGGGTGAGCCGCAGCGGGTTCAAACTGCTTTATTTTGGCTACAACAGCTATCGGCTTGACAGCGAGCAAGTGCAGCGGGTGATGAATGATTTGCCCAGGATCAAGCAGTTGACCCGAAGCAGTTCTATCCGCATCGAAGGAAATTGTGATGAGTTTGGAACCGATGAGTTCAATTATGCTCTCGGACTCAAACGCGCCAAAGCCGTCAAGGCGCTGCTGGTGAGCAACGGTATCCCCGCTTCACACATTTCGGTTGTCAGCTACGGAGAGAGCAATCCTGTCTGTCGTGGTCATACAGCGGCCTGCCATGCCAAAAACCGTCGTGCCGAGATCAACAAGGTTCGCTGATGATGGTTCGTCTTTTGTTATTGTTTCTTTTGAGCGGAGGGGTGTGGGGTGAACCTTTTGTCTACAGCGGCGGCTCGACAAACAAACAAGTTGCACGCAACAAAACCTCTATTTACAAACTCAAGCAGCAAGTTGCTGAGCTCCGTGAAGAGATCGAGGGGCTGCGCAGTGTCATCGAAGGACTCAACCGTGCCGTCGGACAACTGCAGCAAAAGCAGTCAGGAGGCGGGAATAAAAAGCTCCTGAATGACCTTGCTGCCCAAGTTGACAAAATTAACCGAAACTATGTCAGCAAACTGGAGCTTAAACATGCCCTGAAGCGCAACCATTTATCTCCGGGAGCCGTACCCAGAACCAGAATCTCCAGGCCAAAATCTTCCCCGAAAGCAGCCGGTCTGTCCAGTGCCTCTTCGTCTGCTTTGTACAGTCGGGGTGTGCGCTTGGTCGGAAAAAAACGCTACACAGAAGCCAAAAAGCGTTTTGACATTCTTGCTGAACGCAAATACAAGCGGGCAGCTACCCATTTCTATCTTGGCGAGATCGCTTATCATACCGGCCGATACACGCAGGCCATCGATGAGTACAAAGTCAGCGCCGAACTCAATGAAAATGCTGTTTACATGGATCGATTACTTCTGCACACCGGCATTGCCATGGAGAAGAACGGTGAAAAAGAACAGGCGAAACGGTTTTTTCAAGCCATTGTTGACGGCTATCCCGGAACTGCAAGTGCGCGCATTGCCAGGCAGCATCTCTAATGCATTCTGCTATACCGTCAAGCTTGACTAAAGTTTGGCTGGATACAATTGCGCCAGCATTTATGATAAAGGAAACCATTATGGCCATTCAAGAAAGAGACTGGGTCGTCGGCATCAAATACGAGCTGCGCGAAAAAGGGGATGATGCCGTTATTGACAGCAATTCGGCGGATGCTCCATTGGAATTCGTCCTCGGCACCGGGATGATCATCCCCGGTCTCGAAAAAGGGCTCGTCGGCCTCAACGAAGGGGACGAGAAGCAGATCGAGGTGCCCGCCGAAGAAGCCTACGGCGCCTACAACCCCGAAGCGATCCAGATGCTCCCCCGTGAGCAGTTTGAGGGGATCGATCTCGAGAAAGGGATGATGCTCTACGGTCAGGATGAGAGTGGACAGACCACCCAGGTGGTGGTCAAAGACTTCACCGACACCGATGTCACCATCGACTTCAACCATCCGATGGCGGGGAAAGATCTGGTGTTTGATGTGATCGTGACCAGTGAACGGCCGGCGACGGCGGATGAGGTGGCGACGGGGGAAGTAGGAGGGCATCAGCACAGCGCGAGTTGCGCCTGCTGATTTTCGTCCGATAGAATGCCACCTTCGCACAAAAGGTCGGCATTCCGCTCAGTCATTTGCTTTCATGCAAACTCCTTCGCTCCATACCAACCTTTTGCACAAATCTGACATCCTCTCGAACGAAACAACCATTTAAAATTTTCATTTTTCATTTTTAACTTTTCATTAGCTCTCGGGTTCCGGTCAGTCACGTATCGATACATACGCTCCTTCCCTTCACCCGATACCTTCGAACAAATTTCATACAAACTTGAGCATTAGTCCTTTTGTTTTCACCTTTGCACAAATCTGACGTCCTCTCAGACGAAACTTCCGTTTAGATTTTTCATTTTTCACTTTTCATTTTTCGCTTGACAAAGAACCAATACACAAATAAACCAACATCCCAATATCTTTTTGCTAAAATACCTGCCATAAAATTAACAGGATTTCCATGCCAAACCACCAACTCGTATGCCAATCGTGCGGTTCGACCGATATCACGATCGATCCTCCGTATTATCAGTGCAATTATTGCCGGTCGCGTTATCATCTTCCGGAGGAGTCTTTGCCCAAAAAAGAGATGATCGCATGGTACCGCAGGCGGTGGCGTCTTTTGGTCGTTCTGACAGTGTTTGTAGCTGCATTGACCGGGGCGGTGATTTATAATACGTTGCTGTTGCGCTCGAGTATCGACTCGGTACCATCCATAGGCCAACGTCCAGCCGGTAGTCACTCTGATCCTGCGTTGCCACCCACACAATTGTCGGCCGAAACTTCGCGAAAGCACTTCAAAAACATTGTCTTCAGTACCGATTCGGTACAGAGCATCAAGGATTTGATCGTAACATCGCGGGGGACATATCTCCTGGGGAGCAGAACACCTCTGAATGACCTGACGGTAACAGAGATCTCTGCCGAGGGGCGTATCCTCTACACGCAAAAGCTCTCCAGAGGTTTCTATCTCTCATTGGCAGAGCAGCAAGAGGGAGGAGTGATCGCCTCGATTCGTGGCGTTCGGCAACATGGGGAGACCCATTATCTCGATGACAGGCATCGCATCATGCATACGATCCCGGAGGGATTTGCGCAGATTGTGGAGTATGATGGTGGATTTGTCGGGGTGCGGGGCGGAATGGTGGCTCGCTATGACGGCAAGGGGAAGTTGGTATGGCGTAAGGAGGTCGATTCTCAGCGCTACATAGCACGCGCAGGCGGACGCAGAGATGCAAACGGTAAGACCGTCTATTTTTCCCGACAATTCGATGCCCTTGATCTGCGCAAACTGATTCGTCTGAAAGGGGGCAATTTTGCAGCAATCGGTCTCTACAAACGTACCCAGTTTGCCACAGTGATTTTTTCACCAGCAGGAGAGATACTCCATTACCGCAAAATCGATCTTGGACGTCTCTACCCCGATGCGCTCTATCCGGCAAAGGATGGCGGGTTTATCCTCCTGGCGCGCCGGGGAATCCAGTGGCTCGTTTTTGACCGTGCAGGGCAGCTTGTCGAGAAAAAGAAGCTGCACCACACGCCAGGGCGGGATCTCTACGGTTACGCTATCGCCGAAGACAGCCAGGGGTATATCGTTACCTATATGGAGAAAGGCACCATGATCCTTGCGCGGGTTGGCGACGATGGAAGCATAAAGTCACGTCACCGCTATACCAAACCCGGTGTACGCCTCCACCCGCAAAAAATCGTCCCGGCATTCGACGGAGGTTTTCTCCTCGCAGTCAATACCGAAATCCACGAACCCTGGCTGGTCAAAGTCGATTCCGACGGTCGTCTCGATGCCGATCTGGATGATCCCACGCGGAGACGAGCCGCAAACAAAACTCTCACAAAAGCCTCCCGGGCAGACTCTTCGCAACGTGGTGGCGATCTGCTCCCCTCCCAGACATACATCGAACCCCACACGCCGGAAGCGCATCTCTCAAAACAGACCATTCAAACCACCGCATTCCTCGGGTCATACATTCGCGATATGAGCGTCTCTCCGGATGGGAAATACCTCTACGCGGCGACAGGGGCGACAGGTTTCAAAATCTTCCGTCTGAAGGCCGACGGCTCCATCATACCCCTCTCCAACCTCTTGCGTACCACATCGAAGCTCATCATCACCCCCCACCGTATCAGCATCGCAGGCGGCATCCCGCCGCACGGAACCCCGACCTATTACGATGCTGCCTACAAAGTGGTCATCAACCGCGCCCAGACGCGAGCCTATGTGGGAGATGTGGAGCATGGATTGTACGTAGTGGACATCACCGACAAAGCCCACCCCAGGCTCCTTACCGCTTTGCGTGGAGTGAAGTCGGTCGCTTTTGCCCTCAGCGCGGACGAGCGGTCTCTCTATCTCTACGATGGGACGATCCACGTATGGCCGATAGATCGTTTGGCAGAGCACAAAGCGACGAAACTCGACTCCCCCACCGGCCGGGGAGATATGGTGCTACTCAACAAAGGGACACTTCTGGCAATCGCTTCGACGCAACACAGAGAGATCCTCTTTTATGATACCCGCTCCCGAGAGGTAATCGATCGGTATCGGCCGCTCAATAACGCACATGTGCACGCACTTTATACTGATGCAGACAACAACCTCTATCTTGTCGCCAATACGACAGGAGTTGAAATAGAGCATGTTACCCAAAGCGGCAAACGGACTCCTGTCGCCATCTATCCGTTCAGGTACATTCACGACCTGGTACCTTTTTCCCAAAAGCACACCCTCTGCTGCGCCACCGACAAAGGGGTCACCTGCCTCGATACCAAAAATATTATTGACGGAGAGAGACCCAGAATCCTCTACCGTGATGCAGGTCTGCACCCGGCGACCGCCCTGGCGAAGATCCCCGGAACCAATAGACTCTATATGGCTTTTGAGACGCCGGCGATCGGGCGGGTAGAGGTGAAACCGTAGTTGATTGTAGGGGTAGAAGATAGATAGTTATCCAAAATGGGTACTCACCCAGTGGAGAATCGTATAGGCTCCCACAATCATGGAGGCGATACCAAACAGCGCCAATGCAATCCAGGCAGCCACCTCGAGTCTCTCCTTGATTGTGTCTGAAAGGGTTTGGGACGAAAGTTCGAACGAGCCGGTCGGCTTGTTGCTTTCTATCTTATAACGTTCAATCTCTTGGGGGTCGAATCGATTTTCGATATATTCAATCAGGGGACATGGTAATGTTTTATAGGGAGCTTTGGAAAATTTATGTGTAAATCGTGACATAAATCCACTCAAAGTCACCGAATGATTCCTTTTTAGAAAGATTTCAATTGCTTCGTGATACTTCCCATTGATCTGTGCGCCGCCTGCCAGGAGATATTTGCCTGCTTCATAATAATCTTTCAGTTCAAAAAGCAACTTTCCGTAGGCCAAATATTCATCGGGTCGATAGGCTTGTCTAATGTGCCCTTGCAGAATCTCCTTCGCTCTCCAGATGTTATCGTTTTTGAGTTCATATTCCCAATTTTTCATACCGTTTTCCTTGGCTTAATTACTGCAACTCTACATAAATCATACTTAATATTATCAAGGCTTCTTGACCAAATTTGGTATCAATAGAATGGTTGGGCTTAGCGATACTTCGATACAATTGCAATACAATATTTACCCTCGTGCAATTATAATTTACAATAAGAAGGATACACCATGTCGGTCAAATTGGCATATCTGTTTCCCGGTCAGGGATCGCAGGCAGTGGGAATGGGCAAAGATTTTTTCGATCACTCCGAGGAGGCGCGTGAGCTTTTTGCGTCGGCCGGGGAGCGGACAGGGATCGATTTTGAGGCGTTGCTGTTCGAGGAGAACGATCGGTTGGGGCAGACGGAGTTTACCCAGCCGGCGATTCTGCTGGTGAGCGCGATAGCCCATAGGCTTTTTGAAGAAGCACTGCCGATCAAGCCGGTCTATGCGATGGGACATTCGCTCGGGGAGTTTTCGGCGCTGACAGCGGTGGGGGCTCTCGATCCGGTCGATGCGGTGGAGCTGGTCAATCTCCGGGGCAAGCTGATGGCACAGGCGTGCGAAGGGCAGGATGTGGGGATGATGGTCTCCCTCGGGCTTGGGGATGCCACGGTCGAGGAGATTTGTGCCGCGCAACGCGAGCAGGGTGCGAAGGTGTGGCCGGTAAATTACAATGCCGACGGGCAAATCGTCATCGCCGGGATCAAGCCTGATTTGATCGCCCTTGAGCCGATCCTCAAAGCGGCCAAAGCCCGCCGGGCGATGCTGCTCGATATGTCGGTCGCCAGCCACTGTCCGCTGCTCGAGAGTGCCGCCGATCCGCTGGCCAAAAAGCTTGAAGCGATCATTCGGGAACCGTTTACGGCTCCGGTGGTCTCCAACGTCACCGCCGAGCCATACAGCACCAAAGAGGAGGCGCTTAAACTCCTGCCCAAACAGCTCGTCGAGCCGGTACTCTACAAACAGGCGATCGCAGCCAACGATGCGGATGTGGATATGTACATCGAGTTTGGTCACGGTGGAGTGCTCAAAGGGCTCAACCGCCGCGCGACCAAGAAGCCCCATTATGTTGTCCAGGATATGGCTTCGCTGGCTGATGCGATTGCCGCAGTCGAGGAGATGCAGGGATGAGGATCGCCATCATGGGGGCGATGCCCGAAGAGATCGAGCCGCTGGTGGCACGCCTGGATGAAGTGGAAGAAGTCTTGTATGCGGATAACACATTTTATCTCGGAAAATATCGGGGCAAAGAGATCGTTGTGGCTTACTCGAAGATCGGTAAAGTGTTCGCCGCATTGACGGCGGCGACACTGATCGAAAAATTCGAGTGTGAGATGGTACTCTTCACCGGTGTCGCCGGGGCGATCAGCGACGATCTGCACATCGGCGATCTGATCGTCGCCGACGGCCTCTGCCAGCATGACCTGGATATTACCGCATTTGGCCATCCGTACGGGTATGTCCCCGAAGGAGCCGTCTGCATCTGGGCCGATCCCGATCTGCGGGAGATTGCCAAAAAAGTGGCGTACGATCTGAAAGTGGAGATCAAAGAGGGGATCATCGCCACCGGCGATCAGTTTGTCGCCGATCCTGGGCGTAAACAGTGGATCGCAGAGACGTTCAAAGCCGATGCACTCGAGATGGAGGGGGCAGCGGTCGCGGTAGTGTGCCACGCCTTCGACGTGCCCTTTTTTGTCCTCCGTGCCATCAGCGACAGTGCCGACATGGACGCGAGTTTTGATTTTGACGCGTTCTTGAAAAGTTCTGCCAAAATCAGCGCCGACTTTATCATGGCAATGGTGCGCAAGATCGATGGCTGACCCCCGTCCGCCCCGGGCGCGTATTACCAAAAAACTGCTGAGAACCTTCGGCCGCACCAACGCCACGTTCCGCCTCATCGGTGAGGGGGATCGTGTGCTGGTGGGGCTCAGTGGCGGCAAGGACTCTCTGGCGCTGGTGCACCTGCTCAAAAATATGCAGCAGCACGCTCCGTTTGACTTCGAATTTCAGGCGTGTACCGTCGCCTACGGGATGCCTGATGAAGACTACACGGCACTCGAAGCCCACTGCCGCACCTACGGCATCCCCCACGCAACGTACC
>JALVQH010000297.1 GCA_027031505.1 Campylobacteraceae bacterium
ACAGCCTCGGGAGATATGGAACTAGAAATATTTTCGAATCAACGCAATATTGTCGGCAATCTCTTTTTGTTGTTGAGCATTTTTGCTGTTTTTCAAACCGTATTGTGCTTCATAGAGCGTAACAATAGACACCATAACCGCATCATCGTCCGCCAGTGATGCAAATCTTGCGAAAATTTCTTTGTTGTCATCGCCCATCCGAACACCAAGCAATGAAGCAATATTCGTGTCCAGTAAATATTTGCTCACAGTCTATCGCTTCAAATCTCGCAATGCAAACCCTTCTCGAACCTCGTGACTGCATTCGTTGAGATACTCGACGGTTTCATGACTCAAAGTACCGCGCATCTGATCCGCGACTGCTGCCCATTTCCCCCGAGCGGTCGAGTGCCTATGAGGTACACTCTGTATGTGAGGGGTCGTCAACATATCTACGATAATGCTTTTGATCTCAGTAAGGGTTTTGCCCTGAATGAAATGAATCGCATTTTCATCGCGTATCGTAATGGTTCCAATGTCCAGCGACAATGCCATGGTTTACTCCTTGAATCATTCATCAAATTATACCGATTTTCGCTCCCCAAGCCAACCCTTCATACTCTCCACCTGCTCCAAAGTCCTGACAGTAGCCGTACCCCCTTCAGAACGGCGCGCATTCATCGAGGCGCGGTTGTCCAGCAGATCGACGACCGCTTCACCGATCCGCTCATCGATACTCTGCAAATCTGCCAAACTCAATTCGGAAATGTCAAGGCCTTTTGACTCAGCCAGATTCACGGCTTCTCCGGTGATATGGCAGGCATCCCGAAACGGCAGGCCGGCTTCGCGGACGAGGTAGTCGGCCAGATCGGTGGCGCTGAGGTGTCCGACCATGCAGGCGCGTTCCATCGCCTCGGCGTTGACCGTCATCTCAGCAAGCATCTCTATCAGTACCCGCAGGCTCAGTTCAGCCGTCTACTGGTTCCATATCTCTCGAGGCTGTGAAAGAACTTTCACTTTGAAGGAGCAGGGACTTTAGTCCCGTTATTATAGCACCATTTAATGGGACTTTGTTATACGGGACTGAAGTCCCTGCTCCAATATTCTCGAGTTCTTTTGCAGTCTCGGGAGATATGGAACCAGAAGCTCACTCTCCAGCCCGGACGCACCGGACATAGTTGGGAGCGACACCGGACTTATCGTACTCTTGTTCATTACCATTTTCAAAATGAATCACCCACACCTTCCCCCTGCTATCTACGATCGACGTCGATGACCAATAAAAGGTGTTATGGACGTGTTGAAAAGTTGCGTCAATAGCAGGAAAGTGTTTGCTAAGATCAACCAAACTGTAGAGTTCGTTGAAGTTGGGGAGTCGCCAGTCGTTGTGTCCGCCAAGTGCCAAATCCTCGCAATACTCGATGGCATCTGTCCATGTGGCATATTTAATGATATTGTTGTTGTCATTGTAGTTGTCCTGCCATTGTAATCCAGTTTTACGATCGGTCACAATACCTTCACTGCGAGTATAGCGATTTTCCATATTTGCTTCTTTCCCTCGGACGCACCGAACATAGAGAGAAGAGGACTTATCGTTCCAATGGTAGCCACTACCGATGCCGTTATCAAAATTGACACGCCATGCGACATTCTCATCGCCCACGACCGACGTAGATGACCAATAATATTCCGAACGTGCATTTTGGAAAGTAGGATCGATGGCAGGATTGCGTTTGCTACGGTCAGCGACATCCATCAACTCATCGATGACAGGCAGACGCCAGTCGCTGTAGCCTCCTAATGCAAGGTTGCTACAGTAAGTTTGAGCGTCTGCCCAGTTTTTGGTGAGTGTTTTGGCTGCGGCATCATCCTGCCACTGGAGTCCGGTGATGGTATCGGAGACGATCTTCTTTGTTGTGTCACGGGTATAGTTCGGAGTGATGCCTTTTTGATAATATCCATCATCTTTGATGGAATTATCTGTCATTTCAACACCATTCTCATTGTAACTTTTCGTCTGGCCGGTTTTTTTGAGAAGATGAGTAGCATCAGGCATAGTTGTGTCACCATCCCCCCAATTATTGCCCTTGACATCAAAATCCCCACTGCAAGCACTCAGCAAAACCATGCTCAGCAAAACCATATTCAATCGAAATAAATGTTTCATGGTCAACTCCATCATCGCAGAATGGAGGTATTATATCAAATAGTTCTCTTGACTTCAGCTTGGGGGGTGCTGTTTTTACGCCACATTCTCCAAAGCATAGTCCACCACTTCAAAAGTACGATGCTTCTGTCTCGCTTCTGCGACCATCATCTCAAGCGCCCCTGCCACATCATCGCTGATCCACTCCTCGCCACAAAGAGAGCAAACCGTAGCAGGTGTGTTCCGGATTACTACAAGACTTTGACCATCATCAACCGTGAACGTCACTGTCGATAACTTTTTTTCTCCCTTGCATACCGGGCATTTATTATCAGTCATGTTTTTTTCTCGATAATTCGTCCGCCACATCCATTTTCATATAACGAAATCCCTTTGGAAATATCGTTACGATAAAAACTCCCATTGGACTCACGAAAAGCCTCATGCATTGACAATCAGATCGATAGGAGTCTGCTCTCGGAGGTCACGTAGAGCTCTGGAAACCTTCAGATAAAGTTGATTCTTCTCTCGCCAACTCTTCGGAACATAATCATCTTTGGTCACCACATAAAGGTCGAGATCGCTTCCTGGGTGAAATGTCCCATTTGCATAACTGCCAAAGAGAATCACTTTGTCCAGTCCAAGTGGCTTCAAACGATCTATAACTTCATTTTTGAGTGTACCAAAATCCATCATAGTGTACTCCTTGATCGGTTACGTCATTATACCGACTTTTGCTCCCCAAGCCAACCCTTCATACTCTCCACCTGCTCCAAAGTCCTGACCGTAGCCGTACCCCCCTCCGAGCGACGCGCATTCATCGAGGCGCGGTTGTCCAGCAGATCGACGACCGCTTCACCGATCCGCTCATCGATACTCTGCAAATCTGCCAAACTCAATTCGGAAATGTCGAGGCCTTTGGACTCGGCAAGGTTGACAGCTTCTCCGGTAATGTGGTAGGCATCACGAAACGGCAGGCCGGCTTCGCGGACGAGGTAGTCGGCCAGATCGGTAGCACTCAGGTGCCCGACCATACAGGCGCGTTCCATCGCCTCGGTGTTGACCGTCATCTCAGCAAGCATCTCGGTGAGTACCCGCAGGCTCAGCTCAGCCGTCTCGACCGAGTCGAAGACCCCCTCCTTGT
>JALVQH010000298.1 GCA_027031505.1 Campylobacteraceae bacterium
GGACAAAAAATGAAAAACTTATTAAACAATTTGCTCGAACTCTCCAACAGGAAGCTTCGTGCAAATAAGATAAAGTATCGCAGAGGAATATTTAATGAAATTCGCGGAAGTGACTCTCAATTTATCGGCATCTATGGCTCGAGAGGGGTGGGCAAGACGACACTGATGCTGCAAATCGCTCAGGAGATGGAGTACGAAGCGGATGAGATACTTTATATCTCGTGCGACCACCCGATCCTCAGTGATGTTTCTCTGTTCGGGCTTGTTGAGTATTTTTACAAGTATGGGGGCAAATGCATCTTTATCGATGAAGTACACGAAGCATCCAACTACGAACAGGAGCTCAAAAGCATCAGCGATTTTCTCGATATCAAACTTTTTTTCTCGGGCTCGAGTGCGATCAAGCTGACCAACGCATCCTTTGCAAGAAGATTTGCCATGTTTCACCTTCCTGTTTTGTCGTTCAGGGAGTATCTCGAATTGTCCCTTGAGTGTGTGTTGCCGAGTTATCGTTTTGAGGAAATTACCGCAAACCATACAACGATAGCCAACACGCTCCTGCAAACGCTCGGAGAGCAAAAAATACTGAAACATTTCAGCGAATATCTCAGAGTGGGTGCTTATCCGTTTTATTTCAGCAACCGACAAAACTACCAGCAGATGCTGCTCGATACGGTCAATACAATTCTGCACACCGATCTGGGCTCTGTGTACAACCTGAGCGGAGAGAAAATCGTGGTGCTGAGAAAACTTCTCAACAGCATCTGCGTCTCAGATCCTCTGGAGCTGAGCATGGAGAGCTTGTCTCGAAAAGTGGGAGTGTCCAAAGCCACACTCTACAAATACATAGGGTACCTGCACAAAGCAGAACTCTTGCGACACATCACCTACGAGGGCAAAAGATTTCAGTCGATGCAGAAACCGGACAAACTCTACCTCTCAAACTCTGCGCTTTTTCATACCCTGTGCCTCAAACCAAAAACAGGAACATTGAGAGAGAGTTTCTTTGCTTCGCAGGTCAGCTTCCGATCATCACTTCACTACGTCACACGTGGGGATTTTCTGGTCGATGAAACCTATACGGTAGAAATAGGTGGCAAAAACAAGGGGTTTGAGCAGATCAAGGATATCCCGAACAGCTTCGTGGCCGCCGATGATATCGAAGTGGGATTTGGGAATAAAATACCGCTTTGGCTTTTTGGGTTTTTGTATTAGATCCATACGAGTAGCCGCACGGCCACCACACCGTCGGCAGGTGTGCCGTGTGCACGACCCCGGTAATGTCCAGTGTCAGGGCGACGCTGGCGTGGATCGCCAGGCCGCCGAGGATGGAGCGGGAGCGGATCGCCAACACCCCGAAGAGGATCGCCCCCATCGCCTCTCTCGCTCCATATCTCCCGATATGGAGCAACAAATATCATGAAGAGAGATGTTGCAAAATGGCACGTGTCTGCCTGCCGGTCGCAAGAAGGCTACAGATCCGCAGGAGCTCCTGAAACATTCTCCATCCCGGGCATCGGTTTTGCCGTCCCGGGCAGGAGGATGCCCCCTACCGGCTTGTGACCTTCTTTGACAAGTTGAGCGTTGGTTTTGCCTTTGACATCTTCGCCACCGATTTTGACGACATAGTCTGCGGATTGCTCCCGGGTCATATAGAGCTTCATGGGGGTTTCACCCTCGGGGGCATACGTGATGGAATAAGGGAGAAACTGCCTGTCCCAGTAGTTTTTCCAGCTGACGTCTCTGACGCCCAATTCAAATTTGATTTGGGTCTGATGGACATTTCCCGGCAGTTTTCCATACGTGATTGTGCCGCGGATAGTCGTCTGTGCCGGCAGGTTGGTTGTCCCGGCATAGTAGTGCATGTTGACGACATTGTTGAGATAGGCGTTTTCTACAAGATTGGGGCCGGTAAACGAGGGGATCCTGAGCCCCATGTACAATCCTTCGATTTTGAGATTTTTCAGGATGGTTCTTCTCAGTTTGGTCTGTGTGCCGATCCCGATGTGCTGAGGGTTGTGGATATCACCGATGAGGGTCGTATCTTCGAGGGTAATATCATCGGGATACCACCAGGCGATCAGCTCATCGGTCGTGGTCGGATCGTTGTTCCACGCCAGCAATCCCACGATATGCTCCGTGGAGTCCTGCCGCGTCCCGTCAAGCACGCCAAACACCCCTCCGCTGTTGCCGTACGCGATGTTGCCGCTGAAACTCTTGAGTCCTACGTCCCCGTATGCCATCTCGGTTCCGTCATCGTTTCGTACGATGCCGGTGACATCATCGATCGTGGAGCGGCGCATCGCGAAGGCGCTGTTGCTCGATCCGTTGACGATGTTGTCGACGATATCCACATAAGGACCGATGATCCAGAAACCGTTGCCGTGGAAGCCCCCGTCACCATAATAATTCCGTCGACTTCCCCACCCTTTGACATCGCTTCGCCCCAGCCCCCGTGTGGCGATCGCCATGTTGGCCTCAAAGACGCCGTTCTCGTCTCCCGCTTCGGTGATGAAGGCTGCGCCGTAGACGCCATAGGCGATGTTCTCTTTCATGATAACATCGGAGCTGTGGTTGACATAGCCCCATCCGGGAGAATTGTCCACCACGCAGTCGCTGACGCGCCCTACCTTGCCATCACGCCCTGCTCTGTGAAAGTGTACGGCATAGCGTGCCGCCTGATTGGTTCCGATACGGGTCGCTTTGGCATCGGGTTTGTCCGAATCGAATGTTGTCTCGTCGAGGGGGTATTTTTTGTAGGTTCTACCGAGATTTTTAAAGGCAACATATTTGAGATTGACATTGTTGTTGTGCATGAAGAGAACATGCCCTCTGTGTTCGACATGATACGGATCGTAACTCTCGGCGATCAATTGCCGATCTCTTCTACTGAGTTTTTTGTCGTTGAGTTTTTTCTGGATGGCTGCTTTTTCTTCGATCTCGGCAACCCTGAGCACTTCGGGGTCTGTTTCGATGATAATGTTTCGCGTCAAGTTGGCGATGTGCACCTGAAGTCTGTCGTCTTTGATCGTTGTTTCGGGGATGACGTGATCGTATTTCAGTGATGCGTTCAGATCGACACGGTCACCGTCGACCGAGACGAGAGTGCGTACCTCAGACTCTGTGCCGGACGGAGAAGTACCGAGGATGACCACTGTGTCACCTCTGCGCCACCCCTCTGCCTCTTCTGCCAGCGGGATGGTTCGGGTACCTTTGGCGACCCCGTTTCCTTCGATGGCCACATACGGTGTCCTCGCGGCACCGTATG
>JALVQH010000299.1:0-1957 GCA_027031505.1 Campylobacteraceae bacterium
TATACGGGCGTGGACAAGGGTGTGAGTCCAAACGGAACGATCGGCAAAGTCTATCTGCCGTAAACGGGTCAAGGCAAAGACACTCTTGTCCGGTGCCCGAATCTGCAACCAAGACCTCTGAATAATCGCCGGTTTCGTACGAGGCTGAAGGCGATCGCAGCCATGCAGATTTTCTCAAAGAGAGTACAGGCACAAGCGCAGGCTCCGCCAAAGCGCACTCTGTTTGCCGCTGTTCAGAGGGTTTCTGCAGCCGATACACTGATACACAGTGTGTTACCGCGCACGCAAAAACTTTCGCAGCCCTCTTTTGGCTTCCCAATCCATCTCATAATGAATCTTCTCAAGATACCACAAGAGTTGTTTCGGGGTAATTCCCCGTTTGGCGGCTTCTTTTTTAAGTACATATTGCGGGATGCGGGTGCGGTGCCGGGTGAAATCGTGTGCCAGTTTTTTGATAATGGTTCCGTAACGGTTGTAGCAGAGGCGGGCGAAGGTAAACGGCAGTCCGGTGCGTGCATACCACTCGGCAGCCAGATCGATCCCCTCTCCGCCGTCGAGATAGTGTTTCAGCGCAGCATCCCCGATCAGGACACGTCCATGGAGTCCGAGGACTTTGGCCAGTCGGTTGGAGGTCTCAGAGGCGGGGTCATCTCCCTCAGCTTCCGGGAGGACAAAGACGCTGTACACCGCCCCCCGGGCGACGATCCCCAGATCGGTACACGCAAAACGGGGCGCATGGACGCTGGAGATAAAGGCGGCATTGACCTCTCCGCGCCGCAGGGAAGCATTGATCTGCGAAGGGACGGCACGTTTGTAGCGAAACGCCATTTTGGCTCCGTTGTTTGGGAGGGCACGCTTGAGGAAGAGCTGGAACGGGAGGAGATTGAGATACTGGATCGAACCGAAGAGCATCTGTCCTCCTTTTTTGAGAGGTATTATACCTGAGTTAGTGTTTCAAGTGCCAAATCACTGTTCAAAAGAAGAATAGCGTCGCTGGCAAATCCCTGATCGTTGGTGAGGATATACTCGCACTGCTTTTACGGGCGATGACATACTGAATCGTATCTTCCAGATCAGTATATTTGTGGTCGTGTTCCATCAGAGAGATCGCTTCGTCCACTTCGGCATTGCCAAATTCGACGAGGGTAAGTGTGTGATTGAGGATTTTTATTTTGTGCAACGCTTCCTGCGGGTTCAAATGTTTGCGTGTCAGATAATAGACAGTCGTCAGCAGATCGCACGAAGTAAAAAGCTCGTATCGGTTCTGGTGTTCGATCAACCACGCAAAAAGTACCGCACTGCTGCGGCTGTGAGGGCGGGAAGCGTCAATCACATCGATCAAAACATTGGCATCGACAAAGAGGCGCATCAGAGGTCATCCCGATGGGCTTTGATCTCCTGGATATCGGGGGTCTGGTGGTTGAGCATTCCGATGAGGGTGAGGGCTTCATGGGGGGTGCTTTTCAAATCGATATTTCTGTATGTTTTTGATAATTTTTTTAAAGCTTTTTTGTATAACGCTTGTTCTACTACAATATATTTATACATTTTGGATAGTGACGGTAGTCGAAGTCCGATGACCTGAACCGTTTTTTGCATCTCTTAACGTATCGCCCAACATGGACAAATCGTTTAATACTTCATGGTCATACGTAGTTTTTTCGTGGTCTATGATTTTGTAATCGTTTATCATATTGTCTTTTTTTAAACACATTCAATAATTCTAAAAAAATAGTTGACTTTACACTACTTACATCGATCTGAAGTTGCATGCTCGACTCCTCATGGTAAGTTAGATATTCGATTATATCTTTTGGAAAATAGCATTTTGGTTAAGTTTGCCGCTTAAAAGCCCCGCTGCTCTATGGGGTCTGGAACTAAATCCTAAAAAAACGGTTACGTTTTGGGTCGATGTAATGGTCGTTAAGGGCAATTATATCCAAGCGCGATTATAATC
>JALVQH010000299.1:1967-3249 GCA_027031505.1 Campylobacteraceae bacterium
GGGAAGCATTGATCTGCGAAGGGACGGCACGTTTGTAGCGAAACGCCATTTTGGCTCCGTTGTTTGGGAGGGCACGCTTGAGGAAGAGCTGGAACGGGAGGAGATTGAGATACTGGATCGAACCAAAAAGCATACAGTCTCCAATTTTGATTTCTTAAGGGCAATTATATCCAAGCGCGATTATAATCTTTCCGAAAAGTACCTTTTGCCTCCCATACTCGGGCGTCGCTGATCGCCTTCGGCGACCCTCCGGGTCTTTTGGGTGAGCCCAAAAGCGCTCTCTGGTCGTACGGGAGGCAAAAGCCACAGAGCTATCATAAGGATAAATATGGTCACAGTAGAATTTCTCGGTCCCATCGGAAAGCCACCGATGGAGCTCGAAGCAGCAACGTTGGGCGAATTGGCTGAAGTGCTTAAAGACGTCGAAGAGGTGAGTGAGTGGCTCGGCAGCTCAGCTGTGGCGATCAATGATACCATGACCGTCGATCGGAATGCCCCGCTCAAAGATGGGGATAAGGTCTCCATCTTGCCGCCGGTTTGCGGAGGATAGGATGTATCGGAGTTCCCGGTTTCTATACCTGAAAAGCACCCTTTTACAGAAAGGTGATGTAGCATGGCATTAGGATTGCTTACCCTCTTTGACGATGTCGCCTCGATGCTTGAGAGCAGCGCCACGATGACCAAGATCGCGGCCAAAAACACCGCCGGAGTCCTCGGGGATGACCTCGCGGTCAATGCCGAAAAAGCCGCCGGATTTCATGCCACACGGGAGATCCCCGTGCTGTGGGCGATCACTAAGGGGTCGTTGCTGAACAAACTCATCATCCTCCCCATCGCCTTCCTCCTGAGTGCCTTTGCGCCGTGGCTTATCGTGCCCATTCTCATGCTCGGAGCCCTCTACCTGAGCTTCGAGGGTGCCGAGAAGGTGTGGGAGTGGCTCTTCCATCGCGGTGAGCATAGCGAAGAGGCCGAGGCCATTCCCCAGACTCCCGAGGAAATTTTAGCCCAAGAGAAGATCAAAGTCTCCTCCGCCATCCGCACCGACTTCATCCTCTCGATCGAAATCGTCGTCATCGCTCTCGGCACCGTCACCGGCCAGCCGCTGGCTACCCAGATCATCGCCGTCAGCATCGTCGCCGTACTGGCCACCATCGGCGTGTACGGCATCGTCACCCTCCTCGTCCGACTCGATGACATCGGCCTCGGCATCATCCGCCGCACCCATGAGGGTACGCTGGCTGACCGCCTCGGCCGCCTGCTGGTCGCCTCTCTCCCGGTACTC
>JALVQH010000300.1 GCA_027031505.1 Campylobacteraceae bacterium
AATTCTGCTTTCTTCATGGTAGACTCCTGTTGACGTTGTCCCTTATCATAACGTTAATCACGTAAAAAGTACAGTTTGCACAGCTCCTTAGTACCATTTTTTGTGAAACTGTGTAAAATAATAACACGATAGTAACGACAAAGACTATCCCGCAGACTCAATAACCTCTTATATTGTTTTGGATTCGCTGAGGCTCTCTTTGAAAAAATCAGCATTGATTACGAACAGATGGGGAGGATCTAATTTTAATATGTTATAATATGGTTTTTGAAACACAAGGAGCAATTTGTGCGGGCTTTGATTATCATTCTCGGCATTGTACTTTTTTATGGAGGGGTCTCAACGCTTTTTCATGAGGCGTCGCTTGTGGGGAACCTTGGCAAGCGATTTGGTGAGGGGCATTTCCGCTGGTTCGGGTATCTTGCATATGCCAGCCTGTTTCTTCTCTTTTATCCTTTGTACCGATTCTACCGCAATCCTCAACTTCTCAAGCGCATTGATCTATATGCCGGATGGCTGCTCTTTTTTGTTTCATTAATCCTTTTTCAGTCGCTGATCGTAGAATCTTCTCATGCTGGAATCATCGGCAGAACAGTTCATGACACGCTGCTTCCTTTTATCGGGCAGGCTGGGCTCTGGCTCTTTTGGCTGATGACTTTTCTGCTCTCGTTGGTTCTGGTCATCGACGATGACTACAATTTTGCCCCGTGGCTCAACAGGTTCTCATTTCGAAAACAACGCGGGATTGTCTCCATCAACTCCCTTTTCAGCCGAGTACGCTCCTGGTTTCACAACCCCTTCGATTCCGAGCGCAAAGAAGAGATCGACCGCATCCTGAATACAGAGTTTAACCCCACCCCGATGCGATCATCTCCCGGCAGGGAAAAAGAGACAACATACAACTCCGACACACACACTGCTGTCCCTTTCGATACCGATGACAGCCCTATCGAAGAGACACCTCCGCCCGAGCCGGCACAAAACTCTCCGTCTGAACATGTCCAGAAAGTCAAAAACGTAGAGATCGTTGAAGAACTTGAAGAGAACACCAGGCTCCTTGCCGGTATCGAAAAGGGGAGGGTTGCCCAACCCAAAAATTTCAAACTGCCGAGGATCGATTTTCTTCAGAAAGCTCCGAGGATCAAAAGAAGGATCAACGAAGATGAAATTGATCGCAAAATCGAAGACCTGTTGACCAAACTTCGGCAATTCAAAGTCGAAGGGGATGTGGTACGCACCTACAGCGGACCGCGGGTAACAACCTTTGAATTCAAGCCGGCTCCCAATGTTAAAGTCTCCAAAATTCTTGGCCTTCAAGATGATTTGGCAATGGCACTGTCGGCAAAAACTATCCGTATCCAGGCTCCCATTCCCGGTCGCAATGTTGTCGGAATCGAGATCCCCAATGTGGACACCGAAACAATTTATCTGCGTGAAATCCTCGAAAGCGATGTGTTTAAAGAGTCCAGCTCACCGTTGACCATCGCTCTCGGAAAAGACATTGTCGGGAATCCGTTTGTTACCGACATCAAAAAACTCCCCCACCTGCTGGTGGCCGGCACAACGGGATCGGGCAAATCGGTTGGAATCAACGCGATGATCCTTTCACTGTTGTACCGCAATGATCCCGATCACCTCAAACTGATGCTCATTGATCCTAAAATGCTTGAATTTTCGATGTACGATGATATCCCGCACCTGATCACACCGGTGATCACCGAACCGGCCAAAGCGATCGCGGCTCTGGCCAATATGGTTGGAGAGATGGAACGTCGCTACAAGCTTATGGCCGAAAGTCGCACCAAAAACATCGAAACCTACAATAACAAGGTCAAGCGCGAAGCGTCGGCAGAACCATTCCCATATATTGTTGTAGTGATTGATGAGTTGGCTGATCTGATGATGAACGGGGGCAAAGAGGTAGAACTCTCCATCGCCCGTCTTGCACAAAAATCCCGTGCATGCGGTATCCATCTGATTGTTGCGACCCAGCGCCCGAGTGTCGATGTCGTCACGGGACTCATCAAAGCCAATCTCCCCTCCCGTCTGAGCTACCGCGTCGGTCAGAGAATTGATTCCAAAGTTATCCTTGACCAAATGGGAGCCGAGAGTCTGCTCGGACGCGGGGATGGACTCTTTACCCCTCCGGGCGCGACGGGTCTGGTGCGGATCCATGCCCCCTGGAGTACTGAAGAGGAGATCGACACGATTGTTGAATATCTCAAAGCCCAGCGCCTCCCTGAATACGACGAAAGTTATCTCGTAGCCGGCGAGGATGACGGAAGAGGGAACGGCAATAGAGATATCGAGCTTGATCCGCTTTACGAACAGGCCAAAGAGATTGTCCTGACAGACAAAAAGACTTCCATCTCCTACCTTCAGCGCAAACTCCAGGTTGGCTACAACCGCTCCGCCAATCTGATCGAACAGCTTGAGCGCACCGGCATTCTCAGCGCTCCCAATGCAAAAGGGCAGCGGGAGATTTTGTCGCAATAGAGCTCAACCGGGGACAAACCCCTCTTGCCATCCACCATCAACTATCCACCATTCACCAATCACCAGTGGTTCCTGTCACCATCTGCTACACCCCTGCATCACTATTCGGCTGTGCCGGCCATTTCACACAACTCCAAATATTATTTTGTTACCATATTCGAACATTTTAACATCAGGAGAAACCCATGGGTTTGATCGAAGAGTACAAAGCACACACCGCTGAGCGTGCACAACTGGGCATCCCGCCTCTGCCGTTAACGGCACAGCAGACCGCCGATCTGGTGGAGCTGCTCAAAGCCTCGCCCGTCGCAGACGCCGAGTATGCACTCGATATGTTTAAAAACCATGTCCCCGCCGGAGTTGACGATGCCGCCTACGTCAAGGCCGCTTTCCTCAACGACATCGTTCAGGGCAACGTCGCGTCCGAAGCGATCTCCAAAACCAAAGCGATCGAAATCCTCGGCCGGATGCTTGGCGGCTACAACGTCGGGCCTCTCGTGGCTGCCCTTGAGCTCGATGAAACACTGGCAGCTGCAGCCGCCGAAGAGCTCAAAAACACCATTCTCGTCTACGATGCATTCAACGACGTCAAACAGCTCATGGATGCGGGCAATACCTATGCCAAATCGGTGATCGAATCGTGGGCAAACGCCGAGTGGTTTACCAACAAACCCGAACTCGAAAAAGCGATTACCGTTACCGTCTACAAAGTTCCCGGTGAAACCAATACCGACGATCTGAGCCCCG
>JALVQH010000301.1 GCA_027031505.1 Campylobacteraceae bacterium
GAGTCAAAAAAATCCTCTATCGTTCCGTTTTGAATGTTTACGTTTTTCTTTTTTGATTTAGCCATGCAGGTATTGTAGCAGATTTAGATAATGTTGTAAAGCTGTGGTTGGTTTGGATAACGACGTTTCAATAGTATGAGAAAATGTTGTGTTGTCGTGAGGAAGGGGCAGGGTGGTAAAGGAGGAGAAATACGTTTCGCTACTTTTCCAAAATCCTCCTTACCGCCTCCGAACAGAGGGTGAGCCCGAAGGCTCCGGTGACGCCGACGAAGGAGCCTTTTCTCTCTCCTTTTGTTGTTTCCGGGGAGAAGACGACGGTGAAGTTGCGGTCGAAGCGGGCGCGTTTGAGTTCGTTGCGGATTTTGCGGGCGAGGGCGTCCCCATGGCTTTTCCAGATCGAGGCGGTCTGGATCTGGGTGGGGTCGGTGCGTTTGACAGAGCCGAGCGACATGATGAGCTTTTTGTAGTGGCGTTTGGCGATCTCGATCTTGACCCGGGTCGTGTCAGCGGCATCGAGGATGAGATCGTACGGCTCGAAATCAAAGGTTTCTACCCACGCCATATCCATCTGCACTTCGACGGGGATGATGCCCGGATAGCGCTCGGCCAGCGTATGGACCTTGGAAGCTCCGAGAGCTTCCGAACCGATCTGGCGGTTCTGGTTGGTGATCTCGTAGGTGTCGTGATCGACGATGGTGATCTGCGTGATCCCGGTGCGGTAGAGGCAGTCAAGGGCATAGCTGCCTACCCCGCCGACACCGAGGATCAGGATGCGGGCCTGCTGGAGCCGGGCAAATGCCTCTTCGCCGAAGAGGTGGCGGCAGCGGCTATAACGCATCGTTTTCCTTTTGGAAAACTATGCGAGTGAATAGTGAATAGTGAATAGTGAATAGTTGATTGGAAATGAAAAATGAAAAATGAAAAATGAAAAATGGAGGCAACACTTCCATCATTAAGGTTGACAATAGGACAAAACACATTATCATTCCTGATTCCTGATTCCTGATTCCTGATTCCTAATTCCTAATTCCTAACTTCTCCCGCCCATTGTTCCAATGTTTCAACTTCCCCATAAGCTGTGAGATCCAATTGAACAGGAGTGAGCGAAACGTATCCGCTATTTACGGCTTCAAAATCGGTCGGGATGGCGCCGGGGGTGTCGATCCAGTCGAGGCGTGGCAGGCCGATCCAGTAGTATTCGAGGCCTCTTGGATTGCGATGGACTTCGGCGTGGTTGCCGTAGGCACGGCGTCCGGCGCGGGTGATGCGCAGACCTTGGGATTGTCCGGGCAGAAGAGGGGGGATATTGATGTTGAGCAGATGGCGTTTGGGGAGAGGGAAGCCTTCGGCAAAAATCTGCTTGACGATCTGTACGATGCTCTCTTGAGCCAGGGTGTAGCCGTGCTTATCTATCCGTTCGCAGGCACCTTCGCAGACTTGGGAGATGGCGATAGCGGGGATGCCCTGGAGGACGGCTTCCATCGCGGCAGCTACCGTTCCGGAATAGGTGATGTCTTCGCCCATGTTGGCGCCCCGGTTGATCCCGGAGATCACCAGATCAGGGCGTTTGCCTTCGGCGTAGAGTTTGTTGAGAGCGAGGAAAATGCAATCGGTAGGCGTGCCGTCGTCGAGTTTGAAGAAGTCATCATCCACTTCGATGAAGCGCAGCGGGCGGGTGAGGGTGAGGGAGTGGCTGCTGGCGGACTTTTCGATCGTGGGGGCAACGACGGTGATGTGTGCCAGCGGGCGCAGCGCCTCGATGAGGGCGTGGAGTCCGGCTGCTTCGTAGCCGTCGTCGTTGGTGATGAGGATTTCGCGCATGGTCTCTTCTTGTGAAAAAGTTTTCGCTATAATACCAGAAATTGAATACAGTACCGCACAAAATATACAGATTAGAGGGGTGAGCATTTGTTCTGGAGGCAGGGTTTCAACTCTGCACAACGGGACTGAAGTCCCTCCTCCTGAATGTTTACCGGATTCATGAAAAAAGTGTTGGTATCAAAAGGAAATTCCATGCAAAAAGAACCGATGCTCGAATCGACTTATAAAAAGCTCACGCTTGAACTCGAACGTCTCAAAACCGTTGAGCGGGCTGCCATCGCCAAAGCGATCGACGAGGCACGTGCGCTGGGCGATCTCAAGGAGAATGCCGAGTACCATGCGGCCAAAGAAAAGCAGGGGCTTATGGAAGCACGGATCATTGAACTGACCGATCTGACGGGCCGGGCGCAGGTGATCGATCCGGCTACGCTGCCCCACGACCGGGTCAGTTTCGGCTCGACGGTGGTGTTGATCGATCTGGCAACCGATGAGGAGGTAACCTACACGGTCGTCGGCTCCCAGGAGTCCAACCCCAACGAAGGGCTCATCTCCCTCCAGTCCCCCATGGCACGTGCTTTGATCGGAAAAGAGGAGGGGGATGAGGTGGAGCTCCAGCTTGCCGATGGCAAAAAGATGTTTGAGATCGAAGAGATTCTCTACCAGGAGATTGTATTATAACCCTCTCTGACTATGAATGTTTTTTGCCCAATACTCTGGCAGTCGCAAATGCCGTTGGCACCCCTTCGGGGCAGGTGCTCCTTTGTCGCATTGGGCAAAAAACATTGGGTGAAAACGTTTTCTAAATAAGAATTTCTGAAGGAGACACCATGACAAAAGTCGGCATCGTCGGCGCCAGCGGCTATACCGGGCTTGAGCTGGTCAAGCTGCTGCTGAACCATCCCCATTTTACCCTCACGTTTCTGGCTGCCACACAGGGGGATACTACGATCGAGGCGCTCCATCCTGCACTGGAGGATTGTATCACCATGCCGGTACATGCGGCGGATGTGGAGGCGATTGCCGAGGCGTGTGAATTGGTCTTTCTCGCCCTGCCGCACAAAGCCTCAATGGGATTGGCCAAACAGCTTCTTGCTAAGCAAATCAAAGTAGTCGATCTCTCCGCTGACTACCGCCTCGATCAGGCGACCTATGAAGCCCACTACTGTCCCCACGAAGATCCGGGACATCTCGATCAGGCGGTGTACGCGCTCATCGAGTACTACCGAAGTGCACTCCGAAATACCTCTCTGGCAGCCGGACCGGGCTGTTATCCTACAGCGACCCTGCTGGGGCTCCTGCCGTTGATCCCGTATATCGACACCGACGCACCGATCTTCATCGATGCCAAATCGGGCGTGAGCGGCGCAGGCAAGAAACTGAGTGAGACGACCCATTTCGTCACCGTCAACGACAATA
>JALVQH010000302.1 GCA_027031505.1 Campylobacteraceae bacterium
TCACCATCGAACTGAGCGGGACGATGCTCATCGGCACCGACGCGGCGACGATTGTGACGATCCTCGAGCCGTTCGATCTCCTCTCGCTGGGGTTCAACTGCGGCACCGGCCCCGATCAGGTCAAAAAGCACCTCAAAACCCTGAGCGAAAGAGCCGCACTGCCCCTCTCGATCCATTCCAACGCCGGGCTGCCCCAGAACCGGGGCGGGTTCACCTACTACCCGATGGGACCGGAGGAGTTTGCCGCCAAAGAGCTGGAGTTTACCGCGTTTGACGGGGTGGCATTCGTGGGGGGGTGCTGCGGGACGACGCCGCAGCATATCCTCGCCCTCTCCAGGGCGATCGCCGGACACACCCCGCGCCCGCCGACGGGCACAAGCGCTCCGGCGGTGGCGTCGCTGTTTCATGCGACCGATCTGTTTCAGGAGCCCGCGCCGTTGCTGATCGGGGAGCGGAGCAACGCCACAGGCTCCAGGGCATTTCGTGAGCTGATCCTCGCTGAAGACTACGAAGGGACGCTGACAGTGGGGCAGGCGCAGGTGCGGGACGGCGCCCATGTTCTCGATGTCAACGTCGAATTTGCCGGGCGCGACGGCGCCAAAGACATGGACATCGTGATGGGGCTCTATAATCAAAAAATCCCCCTGCCGCTGATGCCCGATGCCACGCGGGTCGGCACCATCGAAGCGGCGCTCAAGCAGATCGGCGGTCGCCCCATCATCAACTCCGCCAACCTCGAAGACGGCGAAGGGAAATTCGATGCCATCTGCCGCCTGGCTAAACGGTTCGGGGCAGCGCTGGTGCTGCTGACGATCGACGAGACCGGAATGGCCAGAACCACCGAGACCAAAGTGGCCGTAGCGGAGCGGATGATCGAGCGGGCGACGAAGGTGCACGGGTTGCGCCTTGCGGATCTGCTGATCGATACGCTCACCTTCACCGTCGGGTCGGGGGATGAGGAGTACCGCGATGCGGCGATCCAGACCCGGGATGCGATCGCGCTGCTGCGGGAGCGGTATCCGGAAGTGGGGACGACACTGGGACTGAGCAACATCTCCTTTGGTCTTGACGCACACGCCCGGATGTACCTCAACTCGGTCTTTTTGCACCACTGCATCGCGGCGGGGCTCACCTCGGTGATTATCAACGTCAAGCACATTATCCCGCTGGCCAAAATGGAGCCCGAGGATATCACCGTCTGCGAAGAGCTGCTGTTTCATCCCGACGATCAGTCGTTGTTCCGTTTCATCGATCATTTCTCCGACAAGACCGTCGATACCGATGCCGTGGACGAAGCCTACGAAGCGATGAGTGACGAGGAGAAGATCGCCCGCCTCCTGATGGACGGCGACAAAGAGCGGATGATCCCGCTGGTCGAAGAAGTGCGTCACCGAATCTCCGCTGATACGATCGTCAACGAAATCCTGATCGATGCGATGAAGGTGATCGGGGAGCTGTTTGGCTCGGGACAGATGCAGCTGCCCTTTGTCCTCCAGTCGGCCGAGACGATGAAAGCGACGGTGGACTACCTCAATCCCTACCTTACCAGACAGGAGAAGGAGACGGACACCACCCTCGTGATCGGTACCGTCAAGGGGGATGTCCACGATGTGGGGAAAAACCTCGTCGATATTATTCTGAGCAACAACGGCTTCAACGTCGTCAACATCGGGATCAAGTGTGAACTCGACGATTACCTCAAAGTCGCCAAAGAACAGAGCATCCAGGCGATCGGGATGAGCGGGTTGCTGGTCAAATCCACCGCCGTGATGCGGGACAACCTCGAGGCGATGGCGGCGCAGGGGATCACCACGCCGGTGCTGCTCGGGGGGGCGGCGCTCACCAAAGGGTTCGTCGATGAGTTCTGCCGACCCATTTATGAGGGTCCGATCTTCTACTGTCGCGATGCCTTCGACGGAGTGATCGCGATGAGTCGGATCGAAGCGTGGGAGAAGGACAAGAGCCAACCTTTGGACACCAATCTCGGAAGCGACGGCAAAGAGGTGGCCAAGCCCAAAGCGGAAAAAACGGTAATGATCCCTCCATTCGAAGAGATCGCGATGCCCAAACGGGTGCCGATCCCCACGCCCCCCTTCTGGGGACGGCGGGTATTGACCGGTGATCAGATCGATCCGGAGATCGTCTTCGACTGGGTCAATCAAAAGAGCGTCATCAAGATGCACTGGGGGTACAAGTCCAAAGGGATGACCAAAGAGGCCTACCGGGAACTCCTCGAGACCAAAGTCTATCCCGCCTATGAGCGACTCAAGCGGCAGATCATCGACGAGGGGCTGCTCGAGCCGGTGATCCTCTACGGCTACTATCCGGTGCGCAGTGATGACCAGGATCTGCTGATCTTTGACACGCAAGCGGGGTGGAATGTCGATGCCAATGCCAACCGCGAACCCTTCGAGGCGGTCGCAAGCCAGGCGGTGGGGCGCTTCCATTTCCCCCGCCAGCGGCGCAAACCCCACCGGGCGCTGAGCGACTTTTTCGCCCACGATCGGCACGATGTACTTGCGATGACCTGTGTGACGGCGGGACCGAAATTCTCCATCTACGAAAAAGAGCTCTACGGCCGGGGGGAGTATCTGGAATACTCGATGGTACACGGCCTCTCGGTCGAGCTGGCTGAAGCACTCGCTGAAGTGGCGCACAAGCAGATCCGGATGGATCTGGGGATCTTGGCTGAAGACGAAGGGGTGACTCTGCGCGATGTACGGATGCGCCGCTACCCGGGTGCCCGTTACAGCTTCGGCTACCCCGCGTGTCCCGATCTCGAGCAGAACCGCCTGTTGTTCGATCTGCTCCAGCCCGGGGAGTACGGGATCGAGCTGAGCGAGACGTATCAGATGCATCCGGAGCAGACGACGAGTGCGCTGGTGGTGTATCACCCCCATGCAACTTATTACCACACCAATAAATAATAGTCTGAATGCAAGACGGATTTTCTCACAGAGAGTGCAGGCGCAGTACCTGTCCATTGGGAATTCAAGGAAATCCAACACAGAGAAGAGGCGAAGTGGTGCACCCTTCCGGGAGAGCGATACGAGATGACCTGCACGCAAAAAATCTTCAAATTACCACAATATTAAGCCGATGGTTAATATTGTGGTATAATACCCTTGAGGAACAAAGCTCTGACAACCACAACAATTGGAAAAAGGAGGGGAGATGAATGGATATGTATGCCTTCTGCTCATATCAATCCTTTTGATAGCTCTGTTG
>JALVQH010000303.1 GCA_027031505.1 Campylobacteraceae bacterium
TCATCCATACCGCTCCGATATACGGCACGAACAGCAGCGGAAAGGCAACAATCAGCCAGCAGAGGAAGATGCAGTTGGCTTTGCGGGTATAATATATCGCTTTGACCGGATTGCTCCCCCCTTTGTGATCAAAACCGGCGTAGTGTTTCCGGGCGATGTTGCGGAGCACATTTTTGCCGAACAACGCGGTAGCGATGGAAACGGTGATGCTGATAAGGATGTGGCCGGTCGCCAGCGTGACCCAGAATGAATCGTATCGATCCCCCTTGACATAGCGGCCGATCGAGGGGATCCAGGTGAAGAGGTGCGATATCCACTGCATCAAACCCTCTTCAAGCTTCCACAACGGGATAAACCACACCAGTGCCGACACGATCCCGATGGGAAGGACAAAGAGGATGACATTGGGAGAAAATATATCTCTCAATGTTTTGAGGAGAGCCCGGGTCATACCGTCACTCAATCTCCGATCGTTTTACGGATGGCATTGACCATTTTGGCAGTGGTGCCGAGCGACTGGGTGGTCTCTTCGGCATTGTGCACCGCATCGGTGATGTGATCAAAGAGGGTTTTGTTGACTTCAGGCTCAGAGCTTTGGAGTTTCTCTTTGGCCGTGTCAACCGCTTCACTCGCTTTCTCTTTGACGGTTTCGACAGCTTCCGATGTTTTTTCTTTGACGGTTTCGACCGCTGCAGCCGTTGCTTCTTTTGCTTTTTTCGCGGCATCCGATACCTTATCGAGGAAAGATTTTTCCTCCGTACCGTTCGCCTCGTTATTTTTGTCACTCAGTTTTTTTTTGGCCTTCTCAACTGCTTCGGTTGTCTTCTCTTTGACGGTTTCGACCGCAGATACGGTGGCTTCTTTTGCTTTTCTGGCGACGTCGGTCACAGTGTTGAGCAGCGATTTTTTGTCGGTGCTGTTGTCGTCCGCTGCATCGTCGGGATGGACGGTCTCCTGCACTTTTTCCATCGTCTCGACCACTTTTTTGTGGACGACATTGGAGGTTTTCTTGACCGCTTCGGCAGCATGTTCGGCGAGTTCTCCGGCTTTCTCATTGGTCTGATCGGCTGCCGTTTTGAGGGCATCGCCCGCCTCTTTCATCTTGTCTCTCACCGTTTCTGCGGCTTGAGTGATGGTCTCTCTGGCGGTATCTACTACGGTCTCTTTGGCTTTTTGAACCGGCTCACTCGGTGTGTCGTTTCCACACCCGACGATCAACCAGGCGGTGCTTATGAAGGTGATCAGAATTTTCTGGGTCATGGTAGCTCCTTTTGCATAAATACGGAACAATTCTATCGCAAAACACTTTTAGAACAGAATAGAAAAAGCAGGTGAAAATTGCTCGGAATTTATTGGTGCAGTAATTAAGGGCACACATATTATAATCAGCCATTCCTGTCACCATGAGGCACCTATGAAAAAACGAACCCGAAGAGTACCCGGCAATCCAAAGCATTATGTCGATATATTGCATCGCAGGGGAGGAGGGGACAAAGAGCGACATGATATGCCGCTTCACAATCATCCAGCGACGACCGAGGTGATGGCCGAAAAAACGGAGGAAGATCTGGAATTTTCCGATTACGGTATTGCCCGTGTTATCGCCAAAATCATCGCCTTTATGGGATGGTTGACGTTTGTCCTTGGATTTGTGGTGGTGGGGTATGCCGCTGTGCATGCCGACGGGACAAAAAACCTCGATGTGATTCTGGTCATCGTCCTGCCGGGGATCGGGATGATCATCACCGGACTGTTTCTCATCGTTTCCGGGCAGATTACCCGTGCGACGGTCGATAACGCTTCCCACACGAAATACATTCTGCTCCATTTGAGGCGTCATTCGAGAACGCCTTAACTATTTCTCCACAATTTATGACTATAATTAGAGATGCATTATGGAGTAATGCCAAATATCACTCAAAAGGACAACCATGAAACGTTTGCTACTCGTCATGATCGCACTGGCAGTCTCGGCCGCATATGCCCTCAATCCCCAAACCGCTACCAAAGAGGAATTGATGGGGATCAAAGGGATCGGTCCGGTCAAGTCGGCTGCTATCATCAAATACCGCCGTCACCACACGATCCGCAGTCGCGAAGATTTAATGAAAGTCGAAGGGATCGGTGAAGAGATCGCCGATAATGTCTACAATAACGTGAAAGTGGGCGAAGTCAAACAGAAAAAACGGATTGTGAAATCCCGAAAAATGGATGCCAAAAAAGCAAAAAGAAAAGCAAGAAAAGCGACAAAAGAAGCGGAAAAATATCCCGACAAAGCAGCAAAAGAAAAAGCAAAAAAAGCTCAATCCAAAGCCAAAAAAGCTCAATCCAAAGTCGCCAAAGCCAGGAAAGATTTGAAGCAGGCCAGAAAAGAAAAGACGGCAACAGCAAAAAAAACTGCCGAGATGAAAAAGCTTGCTGAAAAAATAAAAAAAGACAAAACGAAACTTCGGAAAGATCAGGCCGATCTCAAAAAAGCAATCAAAGCCAAAGACAAAAAGAAGATCGCCAGCCTTAAAAAGAAAATCGCCAGGGATAAAGAGCGAATCGCTAAAGATCAGGACAAAATGAAAGCGCTTAAGAAGTAAATACTTTTTTATTATCGGGGGGAAGAGCCGAAGCGAAGCTCCGGCATTGTTTTCGGAGAGGGGCAGATGCCCGTTCAGAAGCCGAGAGCTTCGGCAGCCTTGTTGTGGTAATGGTGGGCGCGCTTGTGGGCATGACGATGATGCTTTTTGCCGTGTCTGTAGGCAGGCTCGGCCCAGCCGTGTCCGGTATCATGGGCAGCATGCGCCCAGCCGTGTCCGGTATTGTGAGCTGATGAGGCAGCCGATCTACCGGCGCCATGGGATGAAGTGGCTGCTGATCTTCCACCGCTGTGAGCCGAAGAGGCAGCCGAGGTGCCGGCACTGAAAGCATTCGAGGCCGATTGCGTACCGGCGCTGAAAGCGTTTGAAGCTGCCGAGGTGCCGGCGCTGAAGGCGCCGGATGCCGCCTCCATCCCTCCGCCAAACATCCCTGCCGAAGCAACTCCAGCCATTCCGAGTCCTGCAAGGACTGTCAGCGTTTTGATATTCATGTAAATCTCCTTATTGGTTTGATAGTGAAAGTATACGGAAGATACGTTACTTTTGTGTGAGGGAAGGATTACAAAAAGATTACTTTATTGCCCCATCAACTATAACCACACCAATAAATAGTCAGAAGCATCCAGACTAT
>JALVQH010000304.1 GCA_027031505.1 Campylobacteraceae bacterium
GATCATCAGAGTCGAAGAGCGCAAGACGTACATGGAGGCGCTGGAGCGCGCCAGCGTCATGGGGGATATACGCACTTTTGCGCAGTTTATTGCAGGTATTGAACAGGTTGGCAAGTGACATTTTTAAAGCGCATGGCAGCTTTTTGGTAGGGCTGAAGCCGCCACTTCCGGATAAAATCGTAAACGATTTTTGGTGTGCCATTGTACACTGCGATTCAGGTTATTCAAAGACAGTCTGTGAAAAATTTCTTCTCACTTCTCACTTCTCACTAATACAATACCCTCGCCAGATACAGCCCCTCCGGCGGTGCCAGATGGGTTATGTGTCGATTTTTCATTTCCAGTTGCTCACGGAGTTGATCCGGTGTGAGCTCTCCGCGGCTGACGGCAAAAGCCGCTGCCAGCATCATCCGTACCTGGGCTCTCAAGAAGCCGTTGGCTTCAAAATAGACGGCGTGGTATTTTCCGATCTGCATGAAACGGGTTCGGTAGATGGTGCGGATGTCGTCCCGGGTTTCGGAGCCGTTTTTTTTGAAGTAGCCAAAGTCGTGGGTCCCTTCGAAGAGGGCAAGGGCATGCTGGAGCTTATGAAAATCCAAATCGGGAACATGGGCGATGTACCGGCGCTCAAAAACAGAAGGGGGTGTCTCGCTCAGAAGATAGCGGTAGATGCGCTTGCGGGCATCGAAGCGGGCGTGAAAATTGTCCGGTACCGAGCTGATGTGTTTGACAGCGATGGCTTCGAGTTGACCGTTGAGATGTGTTTGGAGTTTGGAGAGATCATGCCAGTAGTCGGGCAGATCGAAATGGATCACCTGTCCGGTGGCATGGACGCCGGCATCGGTGCGGCCGCTGCCGGTGATGGGGCTCGGGATCCCGAGGTTGGTGAGTGCTGCTTCGATCGCGGTGGTGACGGTGCGGGGGGTGCGGGTCTGGCGCTGGAACCCTTCGAAAGCCGAGCCGTCGTAGGCGATGACCGTTTTGACGCGCATCAGCCGTAGAGGATCCAGTCGATCAACTGGGCAGCCTGTGCATCGAACAGATACACAATCAGCGTCGCCAGGGCGAGGAAAGGGACGAAAGGCACCTTCGTATCTTTCGCCAGCAGAGAGGGGACGATCGCAAGGATCGCCGAGAGAAAGAGGGCGATGAAAAAGTCGGGGAAGCCCAACAATGCCGCCATCGTACCGGCGACGATCACGTCGGCACTCCCCATAGCCTCCTTGCGGGCGGCTTTGGAGACCAAAAAGCCGATCAGCCAGAGCCCGCCGGCGGCGATGAGTGCCTGGACGATGCTGTTGTTAAGATCAATCCGAAACAGTTTGGGACTGATGAGCGCGGCACCGAGAGCGAAGAAATTGACCGGATCGGGGACGGCATAGTACTTGAAGTCGATCATCGTAAGTGCCAGCAATGCACTGAAAGAGGCCGCGACAAACGGAAACCACCACACAAGTCCTACTTTGAGAAAGAGCATGAGCCACATCAGAGCATTGATCAGTTCGATGAGGGGGTACTGTTTGGAGATGGGCTCTCCGCAGAAAGCACATTTGCCCCGCAAAAAAAGCCACGAGAAGAGGGGGATGTTGTGGTACCACTTCAGCGGATGGCTGCAGCTTGTGCAGTGGGAGGCGGGGAAGGCGATGTTCTCCCCGAGCGGGACGCGGTAGATGACGACGTTGAGAAAGGAGCCGACAAGGAGCCCGACGAGTGCGGCAAGGATCGCATAGAGGATCATCGGCTCCATCAGATCCCTCCGAAGCGCCGTTCGCGCCCTTCGTACTGGTCGATGAGCGTTTCGAGTTCATCGGGCTTGAAGTCCGGCCAGAGGGTATCGGTGAAGATAAACTCCGCGTAACTCAGCTGCCACAGCAGGTAGTTGGACAGTCGCTGTTCACCGCTGGTGCGCACGAGAAGATCAGCATCGACATAGGGGGTGTCGAGGGCGGCACCGAGCCTCTCTTCGGTGACGGCCTCTCCGGCATCGATGACGCGGTTGACGGCGCGGACGATCTCATCCCGGCTGCCGTAGTTGAGGGCGAGCACCTGAGTGAGGCTGGTGTTTCCGGCGGTGGTCTCCTGGACTTTGGCGATGGTTTGCTGGAGTTTTTTGGAAAAACGGCTGGTATCGCCGATGACTTGCATACGGACATTGTGCTCCATGTAGACAGGGATCTCGTTGGTCAGGTAGCGATCCAGCAGACGCATCAGGAAGTCCACTTCCATCTTGGGGCGTTTCCAGTTTTCGGTACTGAACGCATAGAGGGTGAGGGTCTCGATCGTCGGATGAAGCGCGCAGTAGGTGGTGATGTCCCGGACGCGCTCGGCACCCTCTTCGTGCCCCCTGGTACGTTTGAGGCCGCGTTCGTTGGCCCAGCGGCCGTTGCCGTCCATGATGATCGCAAGGTGTCGTAAGGTATTAGGCTGTTTCATCGAGTTTGCTGCTTTCGTTGAGGATTTTGAAGGCCAGATCGAGTTTGGGCAGGTGCCCGAGATCGACGGTGTTGTTGGCGGTGAGGAAGATCACCCGGTTGTCATCGGTGCCGAAGCTCTCATGGTCGGCAAGGAGGTTGAAGCACACCCCGTCCACCCCTTTGCGCTCGATGAGGCTCCGGGCATTGGCCTGGCCGTTGACCGGATCCATCTCGGCTTTGAATCCGATGGTGAGGATGCCTGATTTGTCGAGGCTTTTGAGTATGTCGGTCGTCTGAGTTAATTCCAGAGACCATTCGGAGCCGAGTGTGTCTTTTTTGAGTTTGCCATCCTGCGCGAACCTCGGGGCAAAATCGGCCACGGCTGCGGCCATGAAGAGGTAAGGGGTTTTCTGGATCCAGTGTACCGGATCGGCGGTGTTCATGCTCGCTTTGGACAATACGCCCTTTTTGGCCACACGGATCGAATCGACGACGTACTCATGCATTTCGGCTGCATCCTCGACATCGATGGTGTAAATCTCCTGAGGCAGATCGTCGTGGGGCATCGTGGAAATGTAGCACACATCGGCTCCACGCAGATACAGAGCGGTGGCAAGGGCTTTGCCCATTTTGCCGCTGGAGTAGTTGGAGAGGTAGCGCACTTCATCGAGGCGTTCACGGGTGCCGCCGCCGGTGACGACCACTTTGCGCTCTTCCCAGAACGGATCGCGCAGCATCGCCTGAGCCGTCTGGAAATAGATCTCCTGCGGATCGGCCAGCGCTCCGGTGCCTTC
>JALVQH010000305.1 GCA_027031505.1 Campylobacteraceae bacterium
TTCATCTGCTGTCACGAAGTGCAGCAGATGAATCATGAATCACCTGACCCCGCTTCTGTTCACACCCTACGCAAAAGCGGCAGAAGAAATAACGGCAGGATCCATGCCTTCTTCGTAAAGATACGGGCGGATCTTGGGCGGGATACCCAGTACCCGGCAGCGCTCTTTGAAAGATTTGGGCATGGGGACCGTGCGCCAGGGGGCGATCCAGAGGCGGCTGTCGCTCCGCTCGATTGCCCAGCGATCGGCCAGAACGATGCCGGTGCGGATGGTGATCTCCCGGCGTTGGGCAGCGCTGAGAAGGTAGCCCTGTTGTTTCAAAACTTTATCAGCTGCTTTGGGAGCCAGACCGGGATGATCCAGATGCAGGAGATGGAGCTCCTTTTCCTGGAACACAAGCGAGAAACCTGAGTCCAGTACCGCTTTGTCGTGTGCAAGGTAGGCAAAACTCCGGCGAATCCCTTCTCCAAATTGCTCGATAAGGGGATCGGAAAATTGCTTGCGAAACCGGTTGCGCTCATAGCGTGTATCCTGATTGCTCTTGTCTTCAAAATAGGGGTAGCCGTGTTGTTTGAGATACGCCAGAAGCTCCGATCGGGGGATATCCAGAAGTGGACGCACCAGCGTATATCCTCCCCGCGCTTCACGAGGTTCCATCCCCACCAGTTCACTGAGTCCCGCCCCCCGGCTCAAACGCATCAGCATCCACTCCAGGCGGTCGTTGAGCTGATGGGCTGTCAGGAGCGTCTCATATCCGTGCTCAGCAATGAGTGACTCGAACCAGGTATAGCGAAAGGCTCGAGCTTGCGATTCAAAGTTGCTTTCAAATGTCGGTGCCGAGACGGTATGACATTTCAACCCATGTGCAGCCGCCAATGCTTGAGCATGGATAACTTCATCTTTGCTCTGGGGACGCACGCCATAATCAACAATAGCAATATCAAAGGAGATGTTGTGCTCAAGCAACAGAAAAAAAAGGGCCGACGAATCCACTCCCGCAGAAAAGGCAAGGAGGTTTTTTTTATCAAGTAGGAAGCAGGAAGCAGGAAGTAGGAAGTTTTTCATTTGTGTTCCACCCATACTTGGAATGAAAAATGAAAAATGAAAAATGAAAAATTGAATAGCGTGAAAAATGAAAAATGAAAAATGAAAAATGTTGAATTTTTATTTGGCATGGTTTTTCTTGGCTGTTTTTATGGTAGATACGAGAAGTCGAATGAGTGATTCGATATCGGGAAGGAGGCTTTTGTACATTTTATCACTGATGTAATCCGACTGAACCAAGAGTCTCAGCCAATATCGTGTCTCATTCGCTTCCTTGAGTGCAACATGCATTTTGTTAATGAAATCCGGTTTTGACTGGGCAAATTCTCCTTCAGAGATCAGGGCACCTATAGCCGTACCGCATCGCAAGATTTGTTTTGAGAGGATATACTCTTTGTGTGTTGAGGTCAGATATTTATACAGTCCAATAATACGCAATGAAAACTCAAAGCTTTTTACACTGAGAACATCATCTTTGGTTTCAAATTTTTCATTTTTCATTTTTCATTTTTCTCTAAAAGTAGTTTCGCCAGAAGTTTTTCCCCCGCCAGCTCCGTTATCACAGCTTCATAAATCTCCCCGTATTCCACAGGCACATCATTGGTATCGTTAACCAGAATCTCCCCGTCGATTTCTACAGCCCAGTTGAGCGGCCGCGCGGAGAGGAGGTATTCGTGTTCGTCGCTGGGGCCGTCGATGACGAGGGGGATGGTTTGTCCGATCATCGCCTGAAGGGATGTCTGGGTACTGGTTTCGGCAATGGTTCCAAGACGTTCAGCACGGGAATCAATGATCGCTTGCGGGATCTGTTCCATCGTGTAAGCACTGGTGTCCTCCTCGTTGGAGTAATGAAATGTATTGAAGCGGTCGAAACCAAACTCTTCCATGAATCGGCAGAGTTTTTCAAACTGCTCCTCACTCTCTCCAGGGTGTCCGGCGATGACAGAGGTGCGGATGAAGGCATTCTTTTTGCTCTTCATCCGCTCGAGAAGTTCGATCGTTTTGGCTTCGCCAAATCCCCGTTTCATTGTCCGGAGCATCCTGTCATCAATATGCTGGATCGGCATATCGTAATAGGTTTGAAAAATCGGAGACTCGGCCATACGGTCGATGAGTGCGAAGGTCGTCGTGCTTGGGTAAAGGTAGAGAATACGTGCCGAACGGATCCCATCGATCTGCTCCACACCATTGATCAAATCGATCAGTCCGTCACGCAGTCCCAGATCCCGTCCCCAGCTGGAGCTGTCCTGTGAGATGAAGGAGATGTCCCAGAAGCCGGCTCTGGCGAGATGACGCACTTCGGCCAGGATCGAATCAAGGGTACGGGAGTGCAATTTGCCTTTGAACCCCGGAATAGCGCAGAATGAACACGTCTGGTTGCACCCCTCGGCGATCTTGACGTAGGCATGATAGCGTGAACCGGTGATGAGACGTGGCGCCGCTTCGTTGAGCAGATACACTTCAGGACTGAAATGGCTCCGTTTGGCCTCAATCAGTTCGTCAATCTTCTCATAATCCCCTACCCCGGTAAAGATGTCGATCTCGGGCATTTCAGACTGGAGTTGCTCTTTGTACCGTTCGCTCAGGCAGCCGCTCATCACCAGTACGGAGCCCTCTTTGCGGTTTTGATGCAGATCGAGAAGGGTCGAAATGCTCTCCTCTTTTGCCGCTTCGATGAATCCACAGGTGTTGACGATAAGGACATCGGCTTCCTGCGGATCATCGGTGAGAGTATAGTCACTGAGTTTGCCGAGCATCACTTCGCTGTCAACGAGATTTTTAGTGCAGCCAAGACTGATGAGGTGGAGGGATTTTTCGTGCATGTTTTTCCTGTTGTTTTAGAGTATCTGTTTTTGCTGCATTCTTGTTCCATATCTCCCGGGATTGCAAAAGGATTCAAGCCTTATAGATTGTCTCATCTCCAGTGTCATGGACTGTAAATTACTGCAGCAACCGTCTTTATGCTATTACCGCACCAATAAATAGTCTGAATTTTTGATGCTGCAATTTTGTTCATAATCAAGGCAGATTTTTCTCGAAGAGAGTGCAAGTACAAAGAAGAACTCGCCTTGGCGAATTCAAAAAATCCAACGCAGAGTATGGACAAAATGGCGCACCCTTCGGGGAGAGCGATACGAGACGACCTGCACGCAAAAAAAATCTTTGAATGACCTACGGGTAGTCCTGCAGATTTTTTCACGTACATCTCATCTCGTCTCTCTCTTAAAAATTCAGACTATTTGTTGGTACAATAATAACACAACCTGATTACCAGAACCTGTTCCTCCGGGGTGATGGGTTCTGGTAATGTTATTATAGGAGGAACTTATTAAACATAACGATTAGGATATTGGTTATAATACTCTACAAAATTTACAAAGGCTTTTCAGATGGATGCATTGGTATCTTCATGGAATCGTACGGTTAGCAAAACTGCCTTTCGAAAGAGAGACAGGAGAGGTCGACTTATTGTGACCGGAGGGGCGAATGCTGCAGCAGGAGGTGAACACGAAATTCTGATCACACAGGGTGCCCCGGCGGTATATCCAAAAGTACACAATCCAGTCAAATACTTTGAACTCACAGATGCGATTTCGGTTCCACGGAAGGTCAAGGCAGCTTTGTTCGGAGAAAATACATGAGTGGAGCTATCCTTGTCCTTTCCGGTCCGAGCGGTGCAGGCAAAAGTACAATCATTCGTCAGGCTGCTCCCCGGATCGGGCCGTATTATTTTTCCATCTCATCGACAACCCGCGCCCCGCGCGAGGGGGAGCGGGATGGGGTCGAATACCATTTTCTCACCCGTACGGAGTTTGAAGCGGGAATTGAAGCGGGCGACTTTCTGGAGTATGCTGAGGTGCACGGCAACTACTACGGCACATCGCTTGCTCCGGTACATACGGCACTGGCGGAAGGAAAACTGGTGATTTTTGACATCGATGTGCAGGGACATCGACTGGCTCGGGAAGCGATAGGGGATCGGATCACATCGGCGTTTATCACCCCTCCATCGTTGACCGAGCTGGAACGACGGCTTCGGGAACGCTCAACCGAGAGCGAAACGGTCATTAAACAGCGGTTGGCCAATGCCCGCGAGGAGATCCGCGCCATTGACGAGTTTGACTATGTGATCCTCAACGATGCGATCGAGGCGGCGGTTGAGGATTTTGTTGCTCTGGCTCACACGGCACGGCTCAAACCGGGAGATCGGGAACGTGAAGTACTCGTTGGCCGGTGGCTGGACGGGAGATTAAACTAATTCGAGTATAATATCGGCAAAAAAAGGATAGAATATGGGTATTCCAGGCGGATGGGAACTGGTCTTGATCGTGGGCGTAGTGTTGCTGCTCTTTGGAGGCAAGAAAATTCCGGAACTGGCCAGGGGGCTGGGCAAGGGAATCAAAGATTTCAAGCAGGCAGTCAACGAAGATGACGAGCCCTCAGCCGGGAAAGCCAAAGAGATCGAAGCCGGAGCAGAAACCAAAGTCGAAGAGGCCAAAGAAACTGTCAGCGACGCAGCCAAAGCGTAACACTTCTCCCTTGTCAGGAAATCTCTTCTCCCCTCTCCGGGGGATTCAATCCCATGCAAAAGTGACTCCATGAAACTGAAACAACCCATCAACCGAATCCTCTCCGATGCATTGGAACAGGCAGGCTTGACCGTCGAGACGGTACAGGTAAGCGACGCAGGCAAGCCGGAATTTGGTGACTACCAGTATAACGGTATCATGGCGCTGGCCAAACAGCTCAAACGCAATCCGCGTGAAATCGCGGCTGAAGTAGCCGCCCATATCCCGACCGACGGAATGATCGGATGGGTTGAAGTCGCCGGTCCTGGTTTTATCAATCTGACCATCGACAATGGCTGGATCGCACGTTCTATCGATCAGGTCACCGGAAGCAAACACCTCGGGGTGGAGCCCAAAGCGGTTCCGCTCCGAGTAGTGGTGGATTATTCCAGCCCCAATATGGCCAAGCAGATGCATGTAGGGCATTTGCGCTCCACGATCATCGGGGATACACTGGCCAATCTGTTTACCTTCCTCGGCGATGAGGTGATCCGCCAGAACCACATCGGGGACTGGGGGACGCAATTTGGGATGCTGATTGCGTACCTTGAGGAGATGGGAGAGGACAGCAGCGGGAGCCTGAGCGATCTGGAGCAGTTTTACAAGAATGCCAAAGGGCGCTTCGACGCCGATCCCGCCTTCGCCGACAAGTCGCGTGAATACGTCGTCAAACTCCAGAGTGGCGATGTCCACTGTCTCCATTTGTGGGAAAATTTCATCGACAAGTCCCTTGGACACTGTGAAGAGGTGTACGGGAAACTCGGCGTCAACCTCACCCGCGAAGATGTCCGCGCCGAAAGCAGCTACAACGATGAATTGGCCGATATCGTAGCAGCACTGGATGACAAAGGGCTGCTGACCCTCAGCGACGGGGCGCAGTGTGTGTTTCTCGAAGGGGACGAGCACCCCTTTATCGTCCAGAAGAGCGACGGCGGCTACCTCTATGCCACCACCGATCTGGCGGCAATTCGCCATCGGGTGCACACCCTCGGAGCCGATCGGATAAGTTACGTCGTTGATGCCAGACAAGCCGGCCACTTCCGCCAACTTTTTGCAGTGGCACGACTGGCAGGATTTGCCCGGCCGGAAACCCGACTCGAGCACGTCTCCTTTGGTATGATGCTGGACAAGTCCGGCCGCCCGTTCAAGACCCGTGACGGCGGCACCGTCAAACTGATCGACCTCCTCGAAGAGGCGGTGATTCACGCCAGAGAGGCGATCACCAGCCGGGAAAACTACTCCGAAGAAGAACTGGAACGGATCGCCGGGATCGTCGGGATCGGGGCGGTCAAGTATGCCGATCTCTCGATCCACCGCGACTCCAATTACATCTTCGACTGGGACAAGATGCTCAGTTTTGAAGGCAACACATCGCTCTATCTGCAGTATGCGTATGCACGGATTCAGTCTATTTTGCGCCGATATGGTGGTCACATAGAGGGATCAGTACACCTCGATACACATGACGAGCGGGCTCTGGCATTTAAGCTGCTGCAGTTTGAAGATATGCTCCTGCGTACCGCTGCCGAATCGCTTCCCCATTACATCACCACCTATCTTTATGAGTTGGCATCGTTGTTTATGAAATTTTACGAGACGTGCCCCATACTCAAAGAGGATATCGACGAGACGACACGCCAGAGCCGCCTGCAGCTTGCGATCCTGACAGCCGAAACGATCCGGCAGGGGTTGGGGCTGCTGGGTATCGGAGTGCTGGATCGGCTGTAGAGGATGGTGTCAATGGAGCATCCAGGTTTCTCGATCTGGATGCAGGGGTGCAGTGAAGGGGTTTGAAAGCCCTGTTACCGCACTCACACGTGACACCTGTCATCAGGTAACCTTTTCTCAGGAGGCAGGACTTCAGTCCTGCACATGCAGGGTTGAAACCCTGCCTCCGGAACATCCATAAACAGGGAATCCATTAGTTGAAGGGTGCATTACGCTTTTCAAAGGGGGTAAAAATATGAAAGGGAAAATTATCGTATGGCTTGCAGTGACCCTCGTGGCCATCGGCTGGGACTACTACCGCCACCGTAATCTCCGAAAAACCCTGATGGCTTCCGGGACGTTTGCCTGGATCGCCACGGCCGCAACGCTGGGGGTCACCATGCGCACGATCCTGCCGCTTTTTGCAGTGCATTACCTTACGATTCTTTTTGCCTGGGGTGCATTGCTCTTTTATCTCTGGAGAGGCAAATACCTCTGGTGGGCATTTGCGTTGCCGGTATTGACGATGGTGACTTTTTTGGGGCTCAATTTTTTGGAGGGGTCGCGGTACGAGTGAGGCGTTAGCTGTCCTCTTTTACACGCCCGGCTGCTTTTTTGTAAACCTCCATCTCTTCACGCTTTCCGATGGCGATGATATAGATTTTGATCGTATTTTCTTCGATTTGATAGACGATGCGGTGGCGTTTGTTGTTGAAATATGCTTTAAGTCATACATTACTCATCCACACTCAAACCCAGCGCTTCCAGAACATTCTGACCGTTACGATACGCTTCTTTTGGTGTTTGCAGGCGGGTTTCGATGGTATCCAGTATGGCTTCATCCTCTTTGTCATCCAAAAGTGCCATGAGGCTTTCGTACACCGATGCCGGGAGCAGAACCGCTTCGATCTTGTTGTTTTTTAGAATGGCCAGTTTTTCGACCGCTCCACTGGATACATTGGAGAGGTATTTGCCAAACTGTTTGGAGATTTCTGTCGCAGATGTCAATTCGTTTTGAGCGTAGGCTACCATGAGTCCCCTTTTATTTTATCGATAAATATACGGATAATTATAGTGAAGATTCTCTACCACTGCTCCTGTGCTGTCTGTAAGAGCAACAATACTTCCTTGATGGTCTCTGTGGTAGTAGAAGGTGCCGTTTTGGTTGGTGATGCTAAGAGGCGTGTCGATGCTCTCATCGTGGGTGATGGTGGCAAGTGATACTCTTGGGTTGTATGACATATGCTATTTTAGCGTAGGGTTGCCTTGGGATTTGCTGGTTTGTAGATATCACCGGTTACTTTACCCCTTTTGCCTTTGATAATAATACTGTCCGGCTCATATAGCATCGATCCAGATATTGAACCGTCTTTTGTTTGAATTTTATGTAAAACCACTTTCAATTTTTGGATAATTTTTCCAGATGAAATCATGTTTTCTTCTAAAAGCACAAGTCCTATGTTTTCAAAAAATATCAATGAAATTATATTATTATTGTCTTTCGAAAAACAATCAATATCTAATTTTTTTCTAAGTTTTTTAAAAAAATATATGTGATCATAGGTTTTGATTTTGCATTGATATTGCTTAAGTTTTTGTGCAAAATTGCCTTTAATAGATGAAGGTATTGATAGTCTAAAATTTTTTATGGAAAAGTAATTTTTGTTTTTATCATAATTATGAATCGCAAAGCTTGTGTTTGAATCGGTTGTTGTCACTTTATAAAAAAGTGACAACTCAGAAAACCTTTCCTTATCGTTATTTAAATTAAATTCAAAACTGTTTCCAAGCAAAACAATGAAACTAATAGATGCAAACAATAAAATTCTTACAACATTTTTCATAATTAAAATCCTGAGTGGGGGAGATAAGGACTTGGCCCCGGACCACACTCTGCTCGACCCGAACCAGTAGCAAAACCGCTACTTGATCCCGCTCCAACTACTTTATCGTATGTGTCTGTTATCGTATACCACGAACCGTATTTAATTTTAATATCGCAAGAAGGAGTTCTTCCATAACATGGATCAGGTTCGTCACATTCATAACATATTTTTCGCGATCTCTCTTCTCGACTTCTGAGCATTTTTTGGTATTTTCTCCAATAGCACATCAAGATACCTGTTTTGCCAAACTTTTGTATTGAATAAACTTTCCACCAAGGAGCTCCTATAGGTTTTTCTACAGGATTTCTTGTTTCTTTCCCGAGTGAGATACACCACATCCCGCTCGGATCTATTCTGTTTATCGGATTATTGCTTACGTATCTATAAAAGTTAAAATCCCCACTCGCAAACCCAATCGGATCCTCACCCAAAAACCTCTGAATCCGAGGGTCATAATAGCGTGCCCTGTAGTAATAAAGCTCCTCCGTATCCAACTCTCTACCCGTATAGGCATAGGGATTGTTGGTCTCTAGGGTTTTGGCATGGTCTATTATAGCACCGTAATGGTTATCGTAAGCAAAGCTCTCTACCACTTGCCCACTGCTGTCTGTAAGAGCTACTATAGAGCCTTGATGGTCTCTATGGTAGTAGAATGTTCCGTTTTGGTTGGTGATGCTTAGAGGAGTATCTATGCTCTCATCGTGGGTGAGGGTAGCGATGACGTTGTTGTCATTGTCAAGGATGGCGATGATGTCATCTCCGTCATAGAGGTACTTTTGTTCTACACCGTCTTCTGTTTTGCTGACTCTTCTGCCAAAGGCATCGTAGGTAAATTCGAGTCTTTTTATGGTTTGGTTGTTTTCGTCTTGTTTGGTGTAGCTGACAAGTTGGTTTCTTGCATTGAAGGTGTAGGTGCTTGTCTCTTTGGTGAGTTTGTTGTATTTGGTTTTGATGTTACCCATCGCATCATAAGTAATGGCATAGAGGTCGCTTTGTTTGAAGCGGTTGTTTTTTGGATCGTAGATAGCATTATCGTTTAAGTTGTTTCCTGCCTTGTCGTAGGTGAATGTCTCGCTTCCGGCTTGCGTGAGTCTGCCTATAGCGTCGTAGGTGTAACCGGTACTGTTTTTACTTGTAATGAGTCCTGTTTTATCGTGAGTGTAGTTAAGCGTTTGGTTGGCGGTTTGTATCTTGGTGATGTTATAGAGGGCATCGAAGGTGTAGGTCTCGTTTGTAGCGTTGGGGTAAGCTATTTTGGTTTGGATGCTGACTTTTGGATTGTGCGACATGGGTTATTGTAGCGAAGGGTGGCTTAGGGTTACAGTACGATTACGTTCACCTGACACCTATGT
>JALVQH010000306.1:0-4253 GCA_027031505.1 Campylobacteraceae bacterium
GAGCTGCTGCCGCTTGAACTGGCCGAGCTGGTTGAGTTGGCAACCGTAACATGGGCATCACTGTGACCACTCCGCTGTCCCGAAATGTAATGGACTTTGAAAGTCCGTGTTACAAGATAAGAGATGGTAAGCGTATTGCCGTGCAGTTCATAGCTTAAATCGTTTTCAGAGAGAATCGTATCAAGAAAACCCCGCAGACTGGTGTTTTTCAACTTGACATAGAAAAGGTTCCGCTCAAGGCGGTGTTTGGCGCCCGAATCTTTGACCAGCACCGTCAAACCACATGTTTCAGCCAGATTTTTGATTGCATCGCTGATTTTAAGCGAGTCATCCATCGTAACGCTGAAAAGCTTGTTGTTGCACTCTTTTGCCTGGAGTTGCGGGGCAAATGCAAACAGCCCCAATCCTATCAGCACTACCTTCAACAGTGTTTTTTTCTTCACACGCATTCTTACTCCTTGCCTGTATTTATGATATGTTTGGTTGGCTTGAAGAAAAGAGTTATGGTTCGGTTTTCTCTTTTCAAAACCACATGGTTTTCGTTCACGCTCTTCACCTTGAAATCCCCAACTGCGTCACCAACTTTTCGCCAGGCACCGTCGATAAATGCGGTGGAATTTACAATCGCTCCAAGTGAGAAAACGGATTGCGTTTTCTCTGCCGGAGCCATCATTTGTACCGAACTGTTATCTTCCTGTCTGACGGTAATAAACGGGGAGGCAATCTTCGCATCGTCTCCCAGCTTGCTGGATCGTTTAGCCTTGATGTCCTGAACCATCTTTTCGATGTTTTTCCTGGACAACTCAGCCTGCAACGGCAGCGACAATAACAAAATGGCCAGAAATGGTATTATATATCGTGTCAACGGTTTACCCCCCATACTGAGATATTGATATCGGCATGCACGTAGGAATCATTGCTTTCAGTATAGATTCTGCTTCCGTAGATGTCGGTTACAAGTGTGTTTTGTTCCAGGTCGTTCATAAATTTTACAATGTCAGGGAAATCTCCCTGGCAGGCAACACCCACTTCAAGCACATGACCAAACGTCGCATTGGTGTCAACCGGTTTGTTCAGAATAGATCCGATCTCAACATTGCGAACGTGAGCCTGAACCGTAATCGAATCAAGAAAAAGAGAGAGACTTTTCTTGTTAAACAATGTATCGGAAAGCTTGTTGAGGTTTTTGTCCAGCAGCGCAATTTTGGCTCGATATATCTTGGCACGCTTGTGGGCGGAAGCGATTTTCCGGTCATAGTCCTTGACATAATAGTCCCGGTCTCCATTCACCGTAATGCTTTTGAGGTACGCTTTGTCTTCACCGAGCTTTTTCTCAATGCGCTTTTTGTTTGCAATGCTTTTTTCATGCGCCTCTTCGGCCATAGGATTCAAGACACTCCAGGCAAGATAGGCTACCAGCAGTGCCGGAAGCAAAATCAGCGCCAGGCGCTCCGTACCGGTTTTGCCTTCAAAATAGGCATCCATTCTTTCAAGAAAATCGGCTAACTCTTTCATTGTAAATCCACCTTCAAAAGTCCTTTGTAAAAGGTACTGTTTTTGTCTTTCTGGATCATTTCGATATCAACGGAATTGATCTCCTTGAAATATTTTTCGGAAATTGTTTTGATCAGTTTCGTGATTTTGGTATCGTCAGGGGAGATCAACAGCATGCTGTAAGTATCCTGATTGGACAGCATGAGGGTTGTTTTGACATCATGATCGGCAAGATCGTTGCTCAGCTCCGCCAATTGATCCGATTTCAGCCGATAATGTACTTTCTTTTCATACACCTTGCGCAAGGTCTTCTCCTTGGCCGCAAAGCGACTGGAGAGCTCCTGTACTATTTTTGTGATTTTGTCGTATTCGATTTTTTTCTCTCGAAGTATCCGTTTGTATTTGGCAACGTCTTTGGCCAGAGCATCGTCTTCCTGTTTGAGCTTATACGCCTGGATATTGTTCATACTCGCACTGACATAATGGTAAATAGGAAGTGCCAGTGCCACAAGAAGCGCGAGGGCAGTCATGATAACTATTTGACCAACGGGACGCTTGAAAAAAGTGGGCGGTTTCGGATACAATGTAAAGTTTACATACTCTTCAGGAGCCTCCTGATACTGGAAAGCCGAAACGGCCAGCATGTACTGCAGCTGATCCGTATGCCACTCTTCCGTGCGCACATCAAAATCAAAAGCCAGCGGTGTGGAATGAAAGCCGAGATAATTCTGAACATATTCATCCAGACCTGCAATCGCACCCAGTTCACTCCCGATAAACATCTGGTCGATCACTTCAAGATCATAGGCTCTCTTGGTGTAAATGACAATATCGTTGATGGAAATAAAAATTTCCCCGAAAAGTTTCATGAGATTCTGCTGGGTATCTGATTGGAGTGTTTTCAGACCGTCCTTCTGGAGCATTTTGAAAAATTTCTTTTCATCAACCCTCTCACCAATCATTTCACAATAGTGGTTATAGATTTGATCCAGCGAATACTGAATCGATTTCGAATAAAGAAACTTCCCGTTCCGGTAAAAGGCAACAAATGTATCATAATGGGTAAAATAGAGGAATCCGTGTACCGCGTTGCTATCCAGGATCCTCATATCGTACAGAGAACGATACAACAGGGGAGCAGGCGCAATAAAGTCAATATATTTTATTTTGTTCCGTAACGGACCAAAAAGGTCTACATATTTCAGACGTTCTATTGCAAAGAGTTGAAAAACCCTCCGCGTTGAATCGTCCGAATCAATCTCCTGATGATGAATGATGTATTCCTGGGTCGAATCGAGCCCGAGCTCCTCGTAAGCGCGATCCTCCAGCAATCCGTCAAGATCAGCATCATCAATACTGGCACTGACATCAATAGGGGCAACAATCATATCCTTGTTGGCAAGGTATGTTGCGTAGAAGTAGTTGCTGTTGTACGACAATCTCTTCAGCGGCACAAGCGTCTTGTTCTTTAAAATATAACTTGCACCGGAATAGTTATCGATTGTAACTATGGCTGAGAGCTTGCTCTTTTCATCTTTCCGACCCATGCTTATCATCCTTCCTAACTCATCGTCGTTTTCGAATTATATATGTTATAATATTAAGAGAAGCTTATTCTGAGGAAAAGACTTGAAAATGAGGTTGATTCTGTTAAAATTGATACCCGAGTTCCTCCAAATGCGTGCGGTTTTTGCTCCAGCCTCTTCTGACCGATACATGCAGATTCAAAAAGATTTTTTTCAGGGAAAACCGCTCCATCGCCTTGCGGGCCTCCGTACCGAGACGCCGGATGGTCTCTCCGCGACGCCCGACCATCATCCCTTTCTGGGTCGGTTTTTCGACGATGAGGGTCGCAAATACCCGATCAGTCTTCTCTCCCTCTTCGATCCGGTCGATCACCACATCGCTCTCATACGGAATCTCGTCGCTGAGGTTATTGAAAATCGATTCGCGGATCAGCTCCCGGTAAATATCCCGAATCGTATCCGTCGTAAGCATATCCGGATCATACAGCCAGGGATGCTCAGGAAGATGCCGGGCAATGGCATCAAGCAGCTGCGTCTTGCTTCCCCCTTTTATGACCGAAAAAGGGATCAACGCCTCAAAATGCTCCTGAAATGCCTGATACGCCCCAAGACGGGCAAGGAGACGCGCCTGGGACACCTGGTCGATTTTGGTCAGCAGGACAATGTGGGGAACAGTCCTCCCTTTCACCCGCCTGAGAAATTTTTCGTACTCGGTGGTATCGTCGGTCACCGGGGCGAGAAAGAGGATCAAATCGCTGTCTCCGATAGCTTTGAGCGCCTCTTCAAGCATAAACTGGTTGAGGAGTTTTTCTTTTTCGTGAATGCCGGGCGTATCGACGAAGATGATCTGCGAAACATTATGCATGACGATGATATTCATCCGTTTGCGGGTGGCCTGCGCTTTCCTGCTCACCATCGCTAGTTTTTCGCCCACAAGGTGATTAAGCAGGGTGCTTTTGCCGGCATTGGGACGACCTACGACGGCTACAAAGCCTGAGCGCATTATTGCTTCGTTTTTTTCATCTTTCATCTTTCATCTTTCATTTTTCATTTTTCATTTTTCATCTTTCATTTTTCATCTTTCATCTTTCATTTTTCATCTTTCATTTTTCATCTTTCATTTTTCATCTTTCATTTTTCATCTTTCATCTTTCACTTTTCATTTTTCATCATATTCTATCCCATCCAACCCCATCACCATCTTCCCCGTGATCTCCCCGAAGCGGACGATCC
>JALVQH010000306.1:4263-5612 GCA_027031505.1 Campylobacteraceae bacterium
TCATCTTTCATTTTTCATCTTTCATTTTTCAAACCATCGGGACTTTAGTCCCACTCATGCGACTGAAGTCGCATCCCCAATAATAAAAGCGTTGCACAGCAACGCATACCATAATTCCTCACTTCTTACCCCTCACTCCTCACTTATAATATGTACCGCGTCGCATCTTCACTCTCCACGATCTTTTCCAGTTTCTGTTCGATCAAAGCTTCATCAATCACCATCGTTTCACCGTCACGCTCATCCGCATCGAAGCTCACCTCATCAAGGATCGTCTCCATGATCGTCTGGAGGCGACGGGCACCAATATCTTCGGTTTTTTCATTAGCCAGTGCCGAATAGCGGGCAACAGCACGCAGTGCCGCCTCTTCAAAAACAAGCGTAACCCCCTCAACCCCAAGCAGCGCCTGATACTGACGCACGAGAGAGTTTTTGGGCTCGGTCAGGATTCGGTAGAGCGCTTCCTCATCGAGAGAATCGAGTTCTACCCGCAGAGGAAAGCGCCCCTGAAGTTCGGGGATAAGGTCGCTGGGTTTGCTCAAGTGGAAGGCTCCGGCGGCAATGAAAAGGATGTGATCGGTCGCAACAGTACCAATCCTGGTATTGACATTGGAACCTTCGACGATGGGAAGCAGATCGCGCTGAACCCCCTCTTTGCTCGGATCCTGCCGGGAAGTGCTGTTGATCGGGACAGCAATCTTGTCAATCTCATCGATAAAAATGATTCCCCCCTGCTCCACTCTGGCTATCGCCAGATCCTTGAGCTTCTCTTCATCAAGAAGTGTATCACTTGCTTCATCTGCAAGGATCTTTCTGGCCTCTTTGACGGTAACCTCTTTTGTCTTCCCTTTTTGGTTGATCCCGCCGATCACTTTGATGATCGACTCCTGAACATGCGCCATCTCAGGGGGCATATTGCTCCCGGCAAACTCGATCACAGGAGCCGGGAGGTTGACTTCGATCATGAGTGTATCGAGCTCCCCGCGAGCCAGACGTTCCTGCATCCGGGCAAACGCTGCATCATAGTCAGCCTTTTTCTGCTCACTGGCACCTTCAGGCAATGGCGGAAGAAGTTTTTCGATGATTTTATTTTCAACATATGCTTCGATCTTCTCCTGATTATGTGTGTTTTCCTCTTCGCGCACCAGCTGAAGAGAAACCATTGCCAGATCCCGCACCATCGATTCGACATCCCGGCCGACAAATCCCACTTCGGTGAACTTGCTCGCTTCGACTTTGATAAACGGGAGTTTCATCATCCGGGAGAGACGACGGGCGATCTCGGTTTTCCCCACACCGGTGCTGCCGATCATGAGGATATTTTTGGGCATCACCTCCTGCTGCATTTC
>JALVQH010000306.1:5622-17232 GCA_027031505.1 Campylobacteraceae bacterium
GGGGGTAAGGACTGTCTCCATTTATTTGAGCTCCAGAAGTTTGATGTTGGTGTTGGTATAGATGCAGAGTTCTCCGGCAACCATGAGGCTCTCCCGCACCAATGCATCGGCAGGAAGGTCAGCATGTCTCTCCAATGCCCGGGCAGCCGAAAGGGCAAAGTTGCCCCCGCTGCCGATCGCGGCAATCCGCCCGTCTTCAGGCTCGACAACATCTCCGGTACCGCTGAGGATGAAAATGTGCTCGAGATTGAGCACGAGCATCATCGCTTCAAGCTGCCGCAGATGCTTGTCCTTGCGCCACTGTTTGGAAAAAGCAATCACCGATTTGAGCAAATCACCCTTTTTTTCATTGAGGATCCCTTCAAACATATCAAAGAGATTAAACGCATCGGCTGTGCTCCCGGCAAACCCGGCAAGAACCTTCCCCTCGTGGAGAGTGCGAATCTTGGTCGCATTGCCTTTGAGCACGGTGTTGCCGAATGTCACCTGTCCGTCTCCACCGATAACCGCATGACCCTCACCCCGACAGGCGAGTATGGTAGTGGCTTCAAACACTACTCAACCCCTGCGATATCGACTTTGACGGTGGCATGAATGGCATGGCCGAGCTTGATATCGACTGTATGGATACCGGTAGTTTTGAGCGCTTTTTTGAGACCGATATGTTTCTTGTCAATCACAATCCCGAGCTGCTCTCCGATCGCTTCGGCGATATCGCCGTTGCCGACTGATCCCCGGATCCCCACCGGTGCCAGCGGTTTTTCGATCCGAACAACTGCCGTTTCAAGCTGTTGCTTCTCGGCTTCAAGACGGGCAATCGTCTCGGCCTCCTCTTTGGCGATCTGCTCCTGCTCCGCCTTCCACGCTTCGACGACTTGAGGTGTCGCGATTCTGGCAAATCCCTTTGCGACAAGAAAATTACGCCCGTATCCGTCTTTGACCTCTTTGATCTCTCCAGCTTTTCCGAGCGATGTGACATCTTTGATCAGTAAGACTTTCATAAAAAATCCTTTTCAATTTAAATTGAGAAATTTTACCCAAATTTTCTATCGATTTGGTACAATGCGGAAAAAATTTTACGGTTAAGGTCTGTTTCCCATGTTTCAATCTTTTCCCGATATACCTCTCGAGACGTTCCCCGAAGCGCTCAAGGCGCTCCTCGACCGTCAGCGCCAGACCATCCAAACCCTCACGCAGACTGCACCGGCGACCTACGATACGATCCTCAAGCCGCTCCAGGATCTCGAAGAGGAGCTGGAAGTGTTCTTTGTTCCTCTTTCCCACCGCAACAGCGTCACCAATTCTCCCGAAACCCGTGCAGCCTACGAAGCATCTCTTCCCCTGCTCTCCGCATTTCATTCGGAGCTCACCCGGAACAGCGCTCTGTATGAAGCGATCAGGCTGATCAAAGCTGGCACACCACAGGCTCAAACAGTCGTCGAGCACATGGTACGGGATTTTCGCCTCTCCGGCGCCGAACTCTCCGAGGCGGACAAGCAACGGATCGAAGCAATCGATCTGCGCCTGTCAGAGCTCGGCAATGCCTTTTCCCAGAACCTTCTCGACGCCACCGACTCCTATGAGATGATTCTCGACGATCCGGCCGATATCGCCGAACTCCCCCCGGCAGAACTGGAAGCTGCCACGATCGAAAAAGAGGGGAAGACATACTACCGATTCACTCTTCAGATGCCAAGCTACATCGCCTACATGACCTACGGCTCCAACCGTGCCCGCCGTGAAGAACTCTACCGCGCCCATACCACACGAGCCCCAAAAAACGGTGAAATTATCGATGAAATTTTACAGCTTCGTGCGGAAAAGGCACGTCTGCTCGGCTTTGGGAACTATGCAACCTTTGCACTCCAGACCCGGGACGCAGAAGATGAGGCTTCCGTACTGAATTTTCTGGAATCTCTGCTTGAGTCGGCACGCCCGCAAGCCCAGACAGAGCTGGAAACCCTCCGCACCTTTGCTCGCAAACATGACGGCATCGAACTGGCCAGCCACGATACAGCCTACTACAGTGAAAAACTCAAAAAGGCGACGTTTGATTTTGATGAGAGTCAGACCCGACCCTATTTTGAGCAGAAACGCGTCCTCTCGGGGCTGCTTGAAATCGTAACAGAGCTCTTTGGTATCGATTTTGCTCCGGCGGATGTCCCGACATGGGACGCTGCGGTGCAAGTGTACGATCTACACGAAAACGGATCGCTCTGCGGACGCATATATTTCGATCTCGAAGCACGCGAAGGGAAACGGGGCGGAGCCTGGATGCACGACTGGGAGACCCATTTTGTCGACACCAAAGGCAAACAACATCTCCCCTCGGCCTTTGTCGTCGCCAATTTCGCCCCAGCAACCGACACCACTCCTTCGCTGCTGCGCCACGACGATGTGGTGACCCTTTTTCATGAAATGGGACATGCAATCCACCATCTTTTCGGTCGGGCAACCGAACGTGCCGTCTCTGGCATCAACGGTGTAGCATGGGACGTGATCGAGTTCCCCTCGCAGTTTCTCGAAAATTTCGCTTACGAGGCTCCTGTCCTGAGCCGTTTCGCCTTTCATTACAGGACAGGAGAAGCGATCCCCGAAACCCTTATCACCCGAATCAAAGCAGCCAAAAACTTTCAGGCAGCCCTCGGAATCCTTCGGCAGGTGGAGTTTGCTCTGTTTGATTTCCGGCTCCACCAAAATCTCTACCGGGGAGACGAAGTACAAACCCTCCTCGATACCATCAGGGAAAAAACCGCCCTCCTCCCTCCTCCGGCATACAACCGCTTTCAGCACGGCTTTGCCCATATTTTTTCCGGGGGTTACGCCGCAGGGTATTACAGCTACAAGTGGGCAGAAGTCCTCAGTGCCGATGCATTTTTTGCCTGTCTGGATCCCGAAGAGGGCTTTGAGCGCAGCAAGGCGATCGGATACCGCCGACATATTCTCTCCCGGGGAGGAAGTGCGCCGATGCACCGTCTTTTTCACCGGTGGCTCGGGCGCAGTCCCGACATCAAGAGCCTCATCCGGCTGTACGACATTCCGGAGAGGAGGGATGGATGAGCGATATGCGCTCCTTTGGGTTGATCCTCGCTGCCATTTTCGGTTTGCTGGCGCTTGGAGCTTTTTTCAGTCCTACCTATACGGAGCAGATGGGGTATGCTGAGTGGTTTCTGTTTGCCGGAGGGATGCTCTTTATCGCATCGACAGTGGTTGTGGTCGCCGCCATAGGGTTTCATACGTTTGCCCTCTATCTCGCCGTACTGATCGCGCTTGCCGTTTCCGCTTCCGGGGTGTACGGCGGGATACTGGTAATTGTGCTGACGTATCTGAGCTGGGGATTTGTATTTGCGATACAGGTGCTGCTGGTCTACCACCACGCTGCGACCGCTGTAGACTGGTTCCGTGCGCGATATACCTATCGGGCTTTTTATGCAGAATATCGCCTTTTTTATCCCATGCTCTGGCTCTTTTATTTTTTGCTTGATGTTGTGCCCCATGTACTGTTTCGTGACCGGTTAATTCCCTTTCATCCGGGAGAAATTTTACAGCAAATGAAAAAAATCCTCCCGCTTCAAAACAGCAGAAAATGAATTTTGTCAAAAGATATCCAACAAAATCATGGTATGATACACTTTGAAATCCAACACAAGGAAGGAGTCGCATGATTCGCCTGTTGAGAATCGCACTGATCGGTCTTTTTTTCGGGACATACGCCGGTTGGGGTCTCGAAATCAAAAATCTCTCTGTTGCAGTGGATGTGGCCGGAAAACAGCGTATGTTTACCCAGCGTATGCTCAAAGACTATGCAATGATCGGCATGGGCAATACTTTCGGGAACCCCAGGGAGGATCTCACAAAGATTATGACCGACTTTGAAGACCACCTCAAAGCGCTCATTGCTTTCAATAAGGAAAAAGCAACTGCCGAAAGCCTGCAGAAGGTGATGAAGCTCTGGAAGCCGCTCAAAGCCACTCTGAAGGCACCGCCGAGCAAAGAAAAAGCCGGCGACATTCAGGAAAAACTTGAAGCCCTGCTTCGTCAATCCAACGAAGCCGTGGGTCTCTTTGCCAAACAGACAGGAAAAGTGTCCGGCGAAATCATTAACATCTCCGGACGCCAACGGATGCTCTCCCAACGGATGGCCAGTCTGTACATGCTGAAAGTCTGGGGGGTCAATGATCCGAAGTTCAAGAAAAAAATGGACGATGCCATGAAGCTGTTCAGCACGTCACTGGACAGATTGATGGCGGCCAAAATGAGCACGCCCCAAATCAAAGCACTGCTCAAAAAGGCCAGACAAGCGTTCATGTTTTTTGAAATCATGAACCGTTCCAGTTCCAAGTTTATCCCGACCCTTATCTATAAAAAATCAAATGACATCCTCAAAAACATGAATACAGCTACCGGTCTTTATGCCGCTCAAGAAAAATAAGGAGTAACCACACTATGAAAACTCATACCCTCAAACGGATTCTTGTTGGAGCCTTTCTGGCCACCTCGTTTCTCGCTGGTGCCGAGAAGAGTGCAGGCGCAGCATCTGCATTGGTACCCGAGTCGACACAGCCCAATATGAAAGAGGTAATCAATATTGCCGGGAAACAGCGTATGCTTTCCCAACGCATTGCAAAAGATTATCTCTACATCGGAAAAAATGTGGCGGTGGACAAAGCGACCAGGCAGCTCAAAAAATCACTTGAGTTGTTTACAAAAAGTCAAAATTTCCTCAAGGAGTTTATCCCGGATCCAGAGATCAGAAACCTGATTGCTTTTGTCAATCTCAGTAAAAATGAACTGGAAGAGATCGCTAAGAAGCCTTTCAGTCTCGACAACGCACAGTTGATACTTGACTTGAGCGAATCGATGCTCGAGGGGAGTCAATACATTGTGGACTCTCTCAAAAACCAGGCCAAGCAAAAAGATTCGGCCATTGTAGCAACTTCCGGAAAACAGCGTATGCTGGCACAGCGTATTGCCAAATACTACATCGCCTATCAATCCGGCATTAAAGATAAAAACACGGTCAACCAGATGAAGGCTGCCGTCAAGCTCTTCGACGACAACAGCAAAGTTCTTATGAACAATGCCGGCAATACGGAGAGAATCAACCAGGAACTTCAGCAGGTCAACAGCCTGTGGAAAATTGTTCACAAATTCTACCTCAATATCGAAAAGGGAGGGCTCCCTTTTATTGTTTTTACCAGCACAGACGATATTACAAAAAAAATGGATGTTATTACAAAAGAATACTCCCGACTTAAACGCTGAAAGGAATCAAGAATGAAAACGCTAACGCGCATTTTCCTGTTTTTGATCTGGATTGGAACCGTGGGTCAGAGTGCAACCCGTTCCGATATCAATACGATTGAAGCGGCTGAGAAAATCCGATATTTGAGTCAGAAAATTGCCAAAGATTATCTGCATCTCTACAGCCGACCCCAACGTACAGATCTCAAGGAAACCCTTGAAAACATGATCAAAGAATTGGGGAAAAACTTCGATGTAATTGCCGATTCCACCCGGGATAATGACACCAAGGATCTCCTTCAGTATCTGAGATACAACAAAAAGAATATCGAAGAGCTCCTATCCAAAAATCCAACGAAAGAGCGATCTCAGAAAATGCTCGACTACAGCGAAATCCTTCTTGAGGGTGCCGATTCCATCGCCAGAGAACACAGCTATCAATTCAATCGGGAAGAAAGGATGCTGATGAACATCAAAAAAGATGAATATCTGCTTCAACGTCTTGGAAAATTTTACATGGCATCCCATCTCGGAACACTCAGCAACGTCAACCAAAAAAAGATGAAAGAGAGTGAAGCTGCTCTCAGAAAAGGATTGGATATCATCCAGTATTATCCCTATCCCGATACCCTGAAAAAACAAAAAAAAGAGTTGGATCTTTTCTGGAAATCCAGTCATTATATTCTCTCGCACGTCTATGATATGTATGTACCCAATATTATTGCGACGACGAGTGACTATTTTGAGATGCTGCTGAATGATCTTGCACGCTATCACAGTAAAAGTCAATAGGAGATATTATGCGTTTTTTCAACAACCGGTTGCTTCTTTTTCTTTTGTTGATTCCTATATTTCTCCTTTTGGGAAATGCAGGATATCAAACATATCTCGAATACCGTAATTACACCAAAAACCAACAAGCTTTTCATACTCTTGCGGTTGTCGAGGCACTGAACAATCTGGTAAACGCCGTCGAAGAAGAGAGTCTTCAGAGTGCTTTGTCCTCTTCCAAAACCCCCTCTTCAGCCCTGCTGCATGCCCGTGAAGCTACGGATGCTCTTCTGTCCCGGGCTCTGCAGAATTCTCTTCTGCTGAAAATACCGTCGGTAGCCTCCAGCCTTTCAGCGTTGGGAAAAGCTCTTGAGCAGGCACGCACACTGTACGAAGCAAAACCGGTTAAATACCTGAAAATACTTCAGGATCTGTACAATCTCGGGGGAGTTCAGCAGATCCTTTCTGCTGCCAAAAACGAAATTCTCAAATCAAAAAACTCTATCCTCTCCTCCAACATTGCCGTTTATCAGCGTTTTGCGGAAATCAAAGCGGATAACGATGCGGAAAAGGCTCTGATCGGATATGTCCTGCAGCATAAAATACCCATGACACCCAACGATTACAAAACCTGGGATCATCTCCTCTCCAATACGGTTCTTCCCGATCTTGACCGTATCCAGCCGCCGGCTTTCTCTTCAAAAATTCGCCAGACCATTCAGCCGACTTATTTTAGCCATCTTGGATTCAAAGCACGGGCTTTTATTGCGGCCGGAGGAGTCAGCGGGCATTACAGCATCAGTCCGGATATCTGGATAAAATCTCCTGCTGAAAAAGACAAACGTTTGCAAACGGCACAATCTTTGATTCTGACGCACGCAAAACAGCACATTGGAAACCTGCTTGCCCACAACAAGCAGAATGCTATCAATTACCTCCTGCAAACTCTGTTGTTCCTGTCTATTTTCGGTTTTATTCTCTACCTTCTGCGCAAACTTACTCAAGATAAACGCTTGCTTGAAACTGCACTTAAAAATATTGAATTTGACCTGACCAAAGAGAAAAAAGCGGAACTGCAGCGTATCGTTCAGCAGCGAAAAACCGAAGACATCTATGCCTTTCTCGCCGACACAATCCGAGAATCCAACCAGGCAAAGGATCTCTTTCTGGCCAATATGTCTCATGAGATCCGAACCCCACTCAATGGAATTGTCGGTTTCACGCAGCTGCTCAAAACCACTCCATTGAACGAAGACCAAAATGAGTTTATTCACGTAATTGAAGAGAGTTCGGAAAATCTGCTGACCATTGTAAACGATATTCTGGATCTTTCCAAAATCAAAGCCGAAAAAATCGATCTCGAAGAGATTCCGTTCGATCCGCTTGAAAAATTTGAATCGGCCTTTGAAACGTATGGCGCCAAAGCATTGCAAAAGGATATCGATTTCGGTGTTTATGTTGATCCGACACTTCCCAGCAGCCTTATCGGCGATCCTACCCGCGTCAGCCAGGTACTTGTCAATCTCATCAGCAATGCCATCAAGTTTACCGGAACGTATGGTGAAGTCAGTGTTTTCTGTGAACGTATACATGAGGATGGGGAAGAAGTTGCCGTCAAATTCTCTGTCAAGGATACCGGCATCGGCATCGCTCCAGCAGAACAAAAACGCATTTTTGAAGAATTTTCTCAGGCAGATTCCAGCACCACACGCAAATTTGGCGGCACCGGTCTCGGACTCTCCATCTCCAACAAACTGGTTACGCTCATGGGTGGCAAACTGGAGATCGAAAGCGAACCCGGCGAGGGATCGACCTTCTATTTTACGCTCCCGTTCAAACGTGATCCCAATGCTGCACCTGCCGTACGCCCGAATTTCAACGGTATTACAGTCGGCCTGATGCTTCCCAAACGCAACATCAAGCGCCAGGTGGATCGCAACCTCGAATCGTATCTGCGCTATCTCGGTGCCAGTTTCTCTCTCTATTATGAAAATGAAATCTATAATTTACCGCAAAACAAATTGCCTGAACTGCTTTTTGTCGATCAGCGCTATGTCCAGCGTGAAGGGGAGCTCGAACGTGTTCTGACACTGGAAACCTCTATTATCCTGCTCGCATCCGGACAAAACAAAAAGAAAATTGAAAGCATTGAGGATCGGCTGGGCGGATTTATCTTTAAGCCGCTCAACTTCACAAAAACACTCAAAGCTCTGCAGAAGCACGTGGGCGAAGATCTCCAGAAGCCGCAAACAGCCAAACAAAATATTCGATTCAAGAACTTGCGCATTCTCGTAGCCGAAGACAACCGTATCAATCAGAAATTGATCACAACCACACTCAGTAATTTCGGCATCGATGTAACCATTGCCGCCAACGGAAAAGAAGCTCTCATGCTGCGCAAGCAGAACGATTACGATCTTATTTTGATGGACATTCAGATGCCGGTCATGAACGGAATCGAAGCCACACGCGAAATCCTCCATTATGAGGAGATCGCTCGCCAAAAGCATGTGCCCATCATTGCCCTGACAGCCAATGCGCTTCGCGGTGATCGAGAAAAATATCTGAAAGCAGGCATGGACAATTATACGCCTAAGCCCATCAATATCGACCTTCTCAAAGGTATTATCCGGGAATACTATCCCGAAAAAGCCCAGATCATCGAAGAGAAAACATCAGAGAAATCTCATCATCCAAAACAGACTGCGGCCAATGCTCCTGTCCAAAGGCCCTTGCCGGATCGGGCAAAAAAAACCGAACCTTCACCATCGGATCAGCCCCGGACATCTTTTCCGAAAACACAGTTACCCAATGCGACTTCCGACACAAAAGATATACTGATTTACATTGATCGTCCGCTTTCTGCTTCTCTGCAAATGCGCGCACTGGAGGAAGAGGGCTACAAAGTGGATCATGTTCGAACCGAATCGGCCTTTTTGGAAAAACTCGATGCAACACACTATCGATGCGTTCTGGTTGAGAGCAGGTTGTTGGCTATGGAAGGGTGCTTGATAGAAAACATTCTTGCCGAGAGAGACACACAAGTGTATATTTGGGGAGAAAAAACATCCCGGCACTGCCCGGGAACCGAAAGCTACAGAACCCTTCCGGAACTCAGGAAAAAACTGGGGATCTAAGCTTTCTCTTCTTTGTGAAAACCAAACCAGCGTTTGATGCGCTCACAGATGGTAACCGATTTGGTTTCGATCCGGCACACCTCCTCCTCTTGAAGTGTCCGACGCCTGGGCTGCTGTTTCCCTTCGATGATGAAACGCAGCGCGTTGAGACGGATAAACCCTTCGGCGTCCTGCTGATTGTATACTTCGTCTTCTTCGAACGTCGAATGTTCTTCGCTGTAGAGTGAATGCTCCGACGAACGCCCCACGACCGTCACATTCCCTTTGTAGAGTTTGAGGCGCACTTCGCCGGTGACATTCTCCTGTGTCTTGTCGATCGCCGCCTGCATCATCTCCCGCTCCGGTGACCACCAGAAACCGTTGTAAATCAGACTGGCATATCGGGGCATCATCTCATCTTTAAGATGAGCTTCCTCCCGATCGAGGGTGATCGACTCGATGGCACGGTGGGCTTTGAGCATGATGGTTCCGCCCGGGGTCTCGTAGCATCCGCGGGCTTTCATCCCGACGTAGCGATTCTCAACGATATCGATCCGGCCGATACCGTGCTTGTTTCCGTATTCATTGAGAGTGCGCAGAATCGTTGCCGGGGAGAGTGTCTCACCGTTGATCGAGACGGGATCCCCTTTTTCATATCCGATGGTGATGTACTCGGGTGTGTTCGGTGCCTCTTCGGGCGCATTGGTCCAGAGCCACATATCGGGCTCCGGTTCGGCATTGGGATCTTCGAGGATCTGTCCTTCATAGGAGATGTGGAGGAGATTCGCATCCATGCTGTAGGGGGATTTTTTCCCTTTTTTGTCGATGGGGATCCCGTGCTGCTCAGCATACGCCAGAAGTTTCTCACGAGAATTGAGATCCCACTCACGCCACGGAGCAATCACCGTGATCTCCGGATCGAGACTCAGATACCCCAGCTCGAAACGCACCTGATCGTTCCCCTTGCCCGTCGCCCCGTGTGAGACGGCATCGGCGCCGGTCTGATGGGCGATCTCAATCTGTTTTTTCGCGATCAACGGGCGGGCGATGGATGTACCGAGAAGATACTCCCCCTCGTAGATCGCATTGGCACGAAACATCGGGAAGACGAAGTCTTTGACAAACTCCTCTTTAAGATCGAGGATAAAGATATTCTCCGGTTTGATCCCGAGTTTCAACGCCTTTTCCCGTGCCGGCTCCACCTCTTCCCCCTGCCCGAGATCAGCGGTGAATGTCACCACTTCGCAATGGTACTCATCCTGGAGCCATTTGAGGATAATACTTGTATCGAGACCGCCTGAATACGCCAGTACAACCTTTTTGATTTCACGTTTTGCCATCTTGTTTCCTTGCAATAAAAGTGGGTGAATTTTACCATAATGTTGTTATAATCGGCTCTATTCGAATTGAACTTGATGAAGTACGACCACTTCGGGCGGGTTCGATGGCGACCAAGGAGCACTCAACCCCAAAGGGGCGCTTGCGTTTGCGACGCCAGAATCATCGAATCCGCCCGAAGTTTATTCTCAGGGAAACTCATTTATAAAGGCAATCCATGCACCTCGGAGTCAACATCGATCACATTGCCATCCTGCGTGAAGCCCGCCGCATCAACGATCCCGATCCCCTCCAGGCACTCGGGGTCTGCGCACGGGCCGGAGCCGATCAGATCACCATCCATCTGCGCGAAGACCGCCGCCACATGCACGATGAGGATGCCGTCGCCATTGTCCGCCACTCCCCACTGCCCGTCAACCTTGAGTGTGCCGTCGCTCCTGAGATCATCGATATCGTCTGCACCCTCCGCCCTGCCCGTGCCACCATCGTCCCCGAAAAACGCGAAGAGGTCACCACGGAAGGGGGACTGGCTGTCACCGGAGACCGCCCCGATCTCGAACACGCCATCGCCCGCCTCCACGAGCAGGAGATTGACGTCTCCCTTTTCATCGACCCCACCCGCGAAGCGATCGAAGCGGCACATGGTCTTGGAGCCGAGTGGATTGAGTTTCACACCGGACACTACGCCAACCTCTACGCCATGCTCCACACGAACCTCGCCCGAACCCACCACACGATTCCCCAATTGGAGCTGACCCGACGTGAGCTGAAAGAACAACTCCAACACGAACTGGAAACCCTCCGAAGCCTCAGTGTCTACGCCGCCGAACTGGGGCTGCATGTCGCCGCCGGACACGGCCTCAACTACCAGAATGTCACCCCCATCGTCGAGATTGAAACCATTGAAGAGCTCAACATCGGCCAGAGCATCATCGCCCGGTCGGTGTTTGACGGGCTGGAGCGTGCCGTTAGAGAGATAAAGCACCTGATAAGTGAGAAGTGAGAAGTGAGAAGTGAGAAACTGAAATACCGTTTTGGTGTGCTATTGCACGCCCTACGCGACCATATAGCCCATTACCAGTTGCCCATTTACGGGACTAAAGTCCCTGCTCCAAATTTTTCATTTTTTATTTTTCATTTT
>JALVQH010000306.1:17242-25992 GCA_027031505.1 Campylobacteraceae bacterium
CCCTTTCACGCCTCACTCCTCACGCCTCACTCCTCACTCCTCACTCCTCACTCCTCACTTTTCATGAGGCTACCGCCTCATGAAAAAAGTCGCCATCTCCATCGGTGATCTGAACGGCATCGGGATCCAACTTGCCCTCGAAAACCATGATACGGTCAAAACTTTTGTTGAGCCGGTTTACTGCATCGACCGCAAAATGCTCGAACAGGCCGCGGGCAAACTTGCCCTCCCGGTTCCCGATGATTTTGTCACGACAGAACCCTTTGCCGATCCCTTTACGATCCGCCCCGGCACGGTTGATGCCGCCAGCGGGGCATACAGTTACGGTTCGTTTGTCCACGCCGTCACCCTTGCGCGTGCAGGCAAAGTCGATGCCGTCACCACCCTCCCGATCCACAAAAAAGCCTGGGAACTCGCCGGGATCGCGTACAAAGGCCACACCGACGCCCTGCGGGATTTTTTCGATGCCGAAGCAATCATGATGCTAGGCTGCCCTGAAATGTATGTGGCACTCTTCACCGAGCATATTCCGCTGCGCGACGTCCCCAAAGCAATCAACGAAGCCGACCTCACCCGCTTCCTCGTCGATTTCTACCGCACCGCCCGACCTGCTTCCACCGTCGCCGTCCTCGGCCTCAACCCCCACGCCGGAGATGACGGGGTGCTGGGGAACGAAGAAAAAATCATCCAATCCGCCATTGATAGTGCAACAGCCATACTTAAAAAAGAAATCCCTTCACTATTCACTATTCACTATTCACTATTCACTGAACCAATGGTACCCGACATCGCTTTCACCTCCCACATCCGAAGCCGTTACACCCATTACGTCGCCATGTACCACGATCAGGGGCTTGCACCCCTCAAGGCACTCCATTTTGACGAAGGGATCAATATCAGTCTCAATCTGCCGATCCTGCGCACATCGGTCGATCACGGTACGGCATTTGATATTGCCTATCGGGGCAAAACGGTTTACGCTTCAAGCTATCTTAATGCCCTCAAATATGCGGCCGGGCACCCAGACTAAAACAACCCTGCCTGCTCTTCTTCGATCTCGCATGCATCATTCATCTGCTCACTCAGGCGCTCTGCACACTCTCGACAGATATAGCGATACTCCTGCATGTCGTAGTAGACATCCTCTCCCTCATACAAATCCCGAAAACAAACTGCACAAACATTGGTCACATGCAGCAAAATTTTCTCCGTGGCCGTTTGGGCAACAAAACACTGATCATTGATCACCATATTCGAGCTCCTTGATCATTGTGCTCGCATCTTCCAGGTCGGGATCACAAACCAAAGCTTTTTTGTACAGTTTAAGTGCTTCGGCCTTGCGATCCAGATCATATAGGGTATTGGCGTAGTTGAAGTAATGGGGAGCATAGGTCTTATCCAATGCAATGGCCCGCTCATGGTGGACGATAGCTGCTTCGTCTTCCCCCAGTTTGTGGAGTGCATTGGCAAGAGAATTTTCGGCAAGATCGTCATCAGGATTGATCTCCAGAATGTTCTCGTATACCTTTTTCGCTTCTCCGTAGTCGTGCATCTGCAACAAAGCAACTCCGAGTCGCCGCAGCACTTCAGGATTGTCACCGTCAAGAATCTGCGCACTCTGCATCGCTTTTTTGACCTCGAGCCAGTCCGATTCGGTCGCCGCTTCATCCGCAATTTTCAGGAGCTCATCGATACGGGAACTTGTCTGACGCGGATGTGAAAAAGTCTTGTCCGGCTCCATCAATCCCCCGATCTGCGTCTCAGAAATTTTCGCCTCATAATCGACCCCGCGTCTGGGATAATTCCCACCAAACAGCTGTTTGAAAAACAAATAGAAAATTGTACCAGCACTGATCAGTAGAACAAGTTGGAAAAGTGTCATCGAAGTATCCTTTGCTATCGCAATGATAAGATAAATTGACTTTGACAGTGGTATAATATGAGGACAAATTTTCAAGGGCATCTTTTACGACAGTCCATGCCCGCCAAGGAATCCCCATGACCCTCAAAGAACGAATCCAAACCGATATCAAAGCCGCCATGCGTGCCAAAGAGACTGCTCGCCGCGACACCCTGCGCAACCTTCTTGCTGCTGTCAAACAAATCGAGGTGGATGAACGCCGGGAGCTCAGCGATACTGATGTCGAAGCAATCCTGATGAAATATGCCAGGCAGCGCGAAGATGCCAAAGCGCAGTTTGCTGCCGGGGGACGGGACGACCTCGTTGCCAGAGAGGAGGCGGAACTGGCTCTTGTGCACTCTTACCTCCCTGAACCGCTCAGTGACCAGGAACTCAAAGCGCTCGTGAAAAAAATTGTTGCCGAAACAGGAGCCGATTCCATGAAAGATATGGGACGTATCATGAGTGCAGCTAAAGCAGCTGCAGGAAATCGTGCCGACGGAGGGCGTATCAGTGCTGTAGTCAAATCCCTGCTTGGCTGAGCGTTCATCGTATCCAATACGGATGCCGGATTTATGCAACACCGGTAACATCCCTCTCCCACAACAACTTTACAAACAGCTCTATAAGTTTCCCAAAAGTATCAAACTGTTACTATAGTTACGCAAGAGTTTGGTGCATTTCTGCATCATCTCAAACTTATTCTCAAGGAGAACGCATGAAAAAAATCGTCAGTATAGCAGCTGCTGCTGCACTCATGAGCAGTATGGCATTTGCCAAAGAGGTCAAAATCGGGGTTGTCCTGCCGTTGACAGGTCCCATTGCCGCTTTTGGTCAAACCTCCAAGGGGGGTCTTGACATTGCCTACGCCCAAAACAACAAGCTCAAAAACGGTGACACCGTCAAACTCGTCGTCCTTGACGACCGGGGTGACAAGGTAGAGGCTGCCACTGCGGTCAAGCGCCTCCTCGACAAAGACAAAGTCACCGTCATCCTCGGAGAGGTCGCTTCGAGCAACTCCATGGCAATGGCACCGGTCGCCGAAAAAGCCAAAACGCCTATGATTACCCACGCTTCCACCAACCCCCGTGTTACCAGGGGCAAAAAATACGTTACGCGTGCCTGCTTCATCGATCCGTTTCAAGGAGCCGTCATGGCCAAGTATGCACTCGATAACGGCATGAAAAACGCCGTGGTTGTCACCGATGCCAAACAAGACTACTCCGTCGGTCTTTCCAAAGCGTTCAAGAAAGCCTATACGGGTGCCGGCGGAAAAGTCGCCAAAACCGTTCTGATCAACTCCGGCGACAAAGATTTCAATGCCCAGGTCGCCACCATCAAAGCAGCCAACCCGGATATCATTGCCTTTACCGGTTATTATCCTGAAGCGGCACTTCTCGTCAAACAAGCACGCGCCATGGGTGTCAAAGCCCCCTTTATCGGCGCCGACGGTGTCGGATTCCCGGAGTTGGTCAAAATCGGAGGCAAAGATGCCGAAGGGTTCATGTATACCGATCACTTCAACGAAGCCGCCGCCAGCTCAGCTGAAGCCAAAGCGTATGTCGATGCCTTCCATAAGAAATACAACAAACCGGCTGATTCCATGGGGGCTCTTGCTGCCGATGCCTATGGTATGATCCTCTCTGCCATGAATGCCTGTATCGATGCAGGAAAAGCCAGCGATGACAAAGAGTGCATCAATGCCAACCTCCGGGGCACCAAAGGGTACAAAGGGATCACCGGTGTCATCACCATCAATGAAAACGGAGATGCAGTCAAATCAGCGGTTGTCAACGAGGTCAAAGACGGCAAATTTGCCTACAAAACCACAGTCAACCCATAACAAAATACTTTTTTCGACAAGGGGCAGGATCCCTTCCGCCCCTTGTTTTTCTGCTTTTCTCTCTGTTTCTTCCCCATTGTATCAACTCTCTAATCTTCTACCCGATATAATACTGCCAACAATCATCTCAAAGCTTCAAGGGCGATACAATGGACTTTACTACCTTTTTGCAGCAGATGATCAACGGGTTCAGCCTCGGAAGCATGTATGCGCTGATTGCAATCGGCTATACCATGGTCTACGGCGTACTGCGGCTGATCAATTTTGCGCATGGAGACATCATGATGGTAGGTGCCTTTCTCGTCTACCTTGCACATGCTGCAGGCTTAAGTTTCCCGGCAGCCGTACTCGTGGGAGTTCTCGGCGCTATTCTTGTGGGGGTTTTGACCGACAAGGTTGCATACAAACCGCTGCGTGAAGCCCCGAAAATCTCACTCCTTATCACCGCAATCGGCATCAGTTTTTTCCTCGAAAATCTTTTCAATGTCCTCTTTGGCGGTGTACCGAGAGCTTTCCCGGCTCCCGACTATCTCACGCAGGTCATACACATAGGCAAACTCTACCTCCCCACAACGGCATTGGTGATCCCGGTTGTCACGCTTCTGATCCTCGCTGGCGTCCTGTGGGTGCTGTACCGTACCAAATACGGTATGGCAATTCGGGCTCTCGCTTTTGATATCCCCACCGTGAAACTCATGGGGATCAATGCGGATGGGATCATTTCGCTGGTGTTTGCCCTCGGATCGGCTCTCGCGGCCGTGGGAGGGATCTTTTATGCGATCAGCTATCCTTCGATTGATCCTCTGATGGGAATCATCGTCGGCCTCAAGGCATTTGCTGCCGCAGTGCTCGGAGGGATCGGAAGCGTCACCGGCGCAGTGCTGGGAGGATTTATCCTCGGGTTCACCGAGATTCTCGTGGTTGCTGCTTTCCCCGATCTGGGAGGATACAAGGATGCATTTGCCTTTTTCTTCCTCATCCTCGTCCTGCTGTTTCGCCCCACCGGCATTATGGGCGAAGATCTCGAACGCGGCAGATTTTAGGAGGTTTCCGTGCAAAAACTCATTACCAACATCCTGCTCCTGATTCTGTCGGTTTATCTGATCTACTGGGCACACAGTCATCTCGACAACTATACACTCAGCATCCTCAACAACATCGGTATCTTTGCCATTCTGGCACTGAGTTATAATCTCATCAACGGTGTCACCGGGCAGTTTTCGCTCGAACCCAACGGATTTGTTGCTATTGGAGCCTACACGGCGGCTCTTTTTCTTATCCCGTCTGAAACCAAGATGGATATGTTTGCTCTCGTCGACCCCGCCCCGGTCGTTATGCAGATGCATGCCGGTTTTCTTCCGGCACTTCTCATTGCCGGCGTCACGGCTTCGGTGATTGCACTTCTGTTGAGCTTTCCCGTGTTTCGTGTCCGGGGCGATTATCTTGCAATCGTCACACTCGGATTTGGCTTTATCATCCGTATCTTTGCCATGAACAAACCTGCATATACCAACGGAGCGATGGGACTCAACGATATTCCGGGCAATGCCAATTTCCTCTGGATTGGACTGATTGCCGTCATAACGTTTGTGACGATGCTTCATATCATCTCTTCCCGTTTCGGCCGTGCCATGAAAGCCGTGCGGGATGACGAAGATGCCGCCATAGCCATGGGAGTCAATACTTTCTGGATCAAAACCGTCGCGTTCATGACCAGTGCTTTTTTTGAAGGGGTCGGCGGTGGATTGCTTGCCTCATTCCTGACAACGATCTCTCCGGATCAGTTTACATTCCTGTTGACGTTTCAGCTGCTGATCATCATTGTTCTCGGAGGTTTGGGAAGCATGAGCGGCACCCTGCTGGCAACGATTCTCGTCATGGGGGGGATGGAGTGGCTCCGTTTCCTCGACGACGATATGGAAATTTTCGGCTATCACACCGGAGCCCATCCGGGAATGCGGATGGTAGTTTTCGCAATTCTTCTTGTGATCATGATGCTGTTTGCCCGCAAAGGGCTCTTTGGAGACAAAGAAATCAGTGATACGGTTCGCAAACGCATAGGTCGCCGCCAGCAGACCGCAGGGGGTGATGCATGAGCCAACCAATCCTCTCCGTCGAAAATGTCACCATGCGCTTTGGAGGTGTTACGGCCATCGATCATCTCTCTTTTGCCGTACAGAAAGGGGAGATTTACGGCTTGATCGGTCCCAACGGGGCAGGAAAAACAACCATTTTCAACAATATTACCGGCAACTACATTCCGACCGAAGGGAGGATTGTTTTTGACGGAAAAGAGATCACCGGTACCAAACCCAATAAAGTAGTTGATCTTGGCATCGCCCGCACATTCCAGAACATCCGCCTCTTCAAAAGCATGAGTGTCCTCGAAAACGTTCTGATCGGATACCACAATCGGATGCACTATACCTATTTCGAAGCAATTTTCCGGCTTCCCCGTTATTGGGGCTATGAGAAACGGATCAAGGCCAGAGCCATGGAGCTTCTTGAGGAGTTTGGCATTGCCGATCTGGCCGATACTGAAGCGACGGCTCTGAGCTATGGCAATCAGCGAAAAGTAGAGATTGCCCGTGCGGTTGCTACCGACCCGAAACTCCTCCTGCTCGATGAACCGGCTGCCGGCATGAACCCCAGTGAGACAGAGGATTTGAGTATCATCATTCACAAGATCAAAAAAGACTTCGACCTCACGATTCTCCTGATTGAGCACGATATGAAATTTGTCAACAATATGTGCGATCGTCTCACTGTGCTTGATTATGGAGAGAATATTTTTGTCGGCACACCGGCCGACGCCATCGTCGACGAAAAAGTCATCACCGCTTATCTCGGGGAGTTCAAACATGCTTAGTGTTCACAGTCTTGAAGTCTACTACGGTGTCATTGCTGCAGTACGGGGGGTTGACATTCATGTCAAACAGGGAACCATTGTCACTTTGATCGGTGCCAACGGTGCCGGAAAAACTTCTACTCTGAATGCCATCGTCAACGGTGTCAAAAAACGGGGCGATGTCCGTTTCCACGATCGGAACATCTCCCGCGCCAAAACCCATACCATCATACGCGACGGCATCTCCCTCGTCCCGGAAGGGCGCCATGTGTTTATCAACCTCACCGTCGATGAAAATCTCCGGATGGGAGCATTCAACAACGATACAAACTTCGAGCGTCTCCGGGATGAGATGTATGCTCTGTTTCCCCGGCTTGACGGCAAACGGCAGCAGACGGCCGGCACCCTCAGTGGCGGCGAACAGCAGATGCTTGCCATCGCCCGTGCCCTCATGAGCGAACCCAGACTCCTCATGCTCGATGAGCCCAGCCTCGGTCTGGCGCCCAAAATCGTCGGTGAACTGTTTGGGGTCATTACCGAACTCAAAGAAAAAAAAGGTATCACCATCCTCCTCGTAGAACAAAACGCTTTTGCTGCACTCAAGATCGCCGATTACGGATACGTACTGGAAAACGGATCAATTACCCTCGAAGGAAAAGGCTCTGAGCTTCTCGGTAACGATGAGGTACGCAAAAAGTATCTCGGCGGCTGACGCGTGAACCGCTCCCGCCTGATCGGGCATCTCTTTGCTTTCGTCACCATCGCCATCTGGAGCACCGCGTTTGTCGGCAACAAAGTCCTTCTGGCATACCTCACCCCCATCGAGATCATGACCGACCGTTTCGTCCTGGCCTACGGGGCGCTGCTTGTGATCTATCCCCGTTGGCAACTTCCCCGATCCTGGCGAGATGAGTTCTTCTTTTTTGTATTGGGTGCACTGGGGATTTTCGTCTATTTCCTTTTCGAAAACTTCGCCCTCAAGTACACCCAGGCGATCAACGTCGGCCTCTTCATGGGTGCCATTCCCCTCTTTACGGCTATCCTCGCCCACTTTATCATCGACGACGAGCACTTCAGCCGCAAACTGTTGATCGGCTTCATTCTGGCAATGACCGGAATGGGGATGATCCTGTTCGAAGGGCACCGTTTCGAGCTGCGCTTCCGGGGGGATATGCTGGCACTCCTGGGAGCGATCACCTTCGCCCTCTACTCCGCCCTGCTCAAACGCGCCCCCGCCGGCTACCACACCATCGAAATCACCCGCAGGAGCTTCTTCTACGGGCTGGTACTGATGCTCCTGTATTGCCTGATCGAGGGCACCCCCCTGCAGTTTGCCCCCCTCACCCATCCAGTCGTATGGGGCAACCTCCTCTACCTCGGCCTCCTCTCATCCGGACTGGCGTTTCTGCTTTACCAACAGGGGATCGAACGGATCGGCTCGATTGCTGCGAGCAACTACATCTACCTCGTCCCACTGCTGACTGCCATCACCGGCGTCCTCGTCCTCGATGAGCAGATCACGCCGATGATGGTAGCAGCCGGTGGATTGATTTTGCTGGGGTTGTATGTGGCGCAGAGGAAGTGACAAGTTTACTCAGAGAGCAAATCAGATAATGCCTGAATATTCTTTTTCAATTCCTCCATCTTCTCATCGCAGATCATATAAATCGTTTCCGCATCGATGTCGATGTAATGATGAGAAATCAAGGACATTTTATGCATAAATTACTTCTCTTTCTATTTGTGTTTTCAATCCTTTTCTCAGCCCGGGATGACTGTAGAGCATATCGACTTTTTTTCCAAAAGACTCTTCGAGAAAAATCCATAATCCAGTCATATTATCCAATGTCTTTTTTTTGAACACAACATAGAAATCAATATCACTCTCTTGCGTTGCCGTTCCCTTGGCATATGAGCCAAAAAGTCCAATATTTTTAACAGAAAATTTCTCTTCCAATAGAGAACGATTCACTCGAATAAAGTTCAAAATCTCTTCACGTGTCATCATTTTTTCCCTTTTATTGAAACAATCTAATCTTTTGGCATATTATACCATATCGGCTCTCCCAGATACTATCTCTTATTATCACACCGTCAGCCGCACCGTAAAATCCCTTTCAAGACACCCTTCTTTGATTTCGATCTCCCCAATGCTGCAA
>JALVQH010000307.1 GCA_027031505.1 Campylobacteraceae bacterium
GGTATAAGGCGCACGGCGCAGCCCAGATACTGAGTGAGCCTTCGGTGCTGTGCACTAACAATAAAGAATCCGAGATTTATGTCGGACAGGTGCGCTCAATCCTCACCAGCTCTGCTGCCGGTGACAACAAAAACGATCAGGTGCGCAACAACTATTCCCGGGAAGACATCGGAATCACCCTCAAGGTCAAACCCCGTCTCTCCAGCAACAACAAAGTTGCTCTTGAAGTTGAAGCCAACATAGAAGATGTGGATCTGAGTGATTCGGTTTCGGCCGACCGCCCCACGACCACCAAACGAAAAGTGGCCACCAACGCTATTGTCAACAATGGACAGACGGTGATTCTCGGAGGCCTTATCAAGAGCTCCAACAGCAACAGCGTCAAAAAAGTTCCCATTCTTGGAGACATACCGCTTCTTGGTGCTTTTTTTCGAACCGAGGGGGGCGATGTACGCAGAATCAATGTCGTGATCTATCTGACCCCCTATATCGTGCGCAAGAGTTCCGACCTCTCCCGGCTCAAAGATTTTCTCAATAATCTCAACGGTATTCAGAGCCGTTATGACGAAATTGTCCTCAGACGCCTTGGAAAAAGACCGGGGGAACACCTCGAAAAATCGTTGCCCGCTCCCCGCAGCTCGCACCGCAATTCGGCCATGGAGATTCTCAACGGCCGCCCCGCGCACCCCGTATATCGCCGTCTGGACAACAAAGGGAGTCTTTGATGCAGCTTCCGCGACTCCAGGACGTTGATCTCGAGCCGGCCATCAGCGAAAAAATCGACCACAAGCTGGCCCTTAAGCACTCCCTCCTTTTTGCCGGGCACGATGAGGGAGAGGTTGCAATTGTCCGGGAATCGTCACTGGCAGAAGCCCTCAACCATCTGGCTCGGCTGGATCAGAAATACCCGGTCTATCTTGTGGATGATGACAGTTTTGCCCGCTTGCGCAACAAATTTCTCGAGATTCAGACCGGAAGCGCTTTTGAAGAGATGGAGGCGGCATCCGAAGAGCTGTTTGAGGCGGAGTCGGATCTGCTGGAATTCATTCAGAACTCCCAGGATCTGCTCAATTCCGAGGAGTCCGCCCCGATCATCAAGCTGGTCAACTCCCTCTTTTTTCAGGCGATCAAGCGCGGCGCGAGCGATATCCATATTGAGGCGCATGAGCGACGGGGCGAAGTACGTTTTCGTATCAACGGAGCCCTCACAAAACATCTCGATCTCGACAAAAACGTTACCACCCTTGTCGTCAACCGGATCAAAGTCATTTCCGGATTGGACATTTCCGAAAAACGTGTTCCGCAAGATGGGCGTACTCAGGTAGCCATTTCCGGAAAGACCCTTGATGTCCGGGTCTCGGTACTGCCGACTTACTATGGAGAACGGATCGTTATGCGCATTCTGATGCAGAGCGAAAACATCCCCTCGCTTGAAGAGCTCGGCTTTCGCGAAGAGCTTACGGAAGAGTTTTACAAGCTGCTGAACCACTCCCACGGGATGATCCTTGTTACCGGTCCCACCGGCTCGGGAAAGTCGACGACCCTTCACTCGTTTCTCCAGTATCTCTCTTCCCCGGACAAGAACATCATTACCATTGAAGATCCCGTAGAGTACAACAGCGATGATATCAGCCAGATTCAGGTAAATGAAAAGGTGGGTTTGACCTTTGCTGCAGGGTTACGTTCCATCCTCCGGCAGGATCCCGATGTTGTCATGGTCGGAGAGATCCGGGATACGGAAACGGCCAGGATAGCGGTTCAGGCAGCCCTGACGGGACACCTGATGCTCTCAACCCTCCACACCAACGATTCCACCTCAGCTCTCAGCCGTTTGATCGATATGGGGGTTGAGCCGTTTTTAATTTCGTCGACTTTGCTCGGAGTGCTTGCGCAGCGGTTGACGCGCAAACTGTGTCCGGACTGCAAGCAGCGTACGTTTCTTCCTCCGCGGGTCACCCACGAATTGGGTGTACCGTATTCGGGGGATTATTTCAAGGCAGTGGGGTGTCCCAGCTGTAATTTTACCGGCTACAAAGGGCGTCAAGCCGTCGGGGAACTCTTCATTTTGAACGACAAAGTCAAAGAGATGATGAAAGACGGAATCAACGATCATCAGATCCGTGAAGCGATGCGTGCTTCCGGAATGCGTACCATAGCCGATGAACTCAAAACGATGCTGATTGATGGGGTGATCAGCTATGAAGAAGCGGTGCGCGTAGGATTGATGGACAATTGATATGCGTGTCCGTCGCGGCTTTACTCTGCTGGAGATGCTTATCTCCACCGTATTGCTGTCGCTGGTGCTTCTTGGTCTTTATGGTGCTTTCAATATGCAAAAACGCTCCAACAAGCACCTTTTTGATTTTCTCACACAAGCTCTTGAAGCGGATCGGGGTGCGATGGTACTCTATCGGGATATTTTTGAAAGCGACGGCAACCTGACGCTTGTCAATGGTGAATTCGACCGTTTGTGTCTGGAGTCCACAAGCCACTCTCTCCACGGTCTGTCCCGAGCCAAAGTCTGCTGGGTGGTTGCCAAAGAGGGGCGCATTTTGCTGCGGATCGAGGGAAACGACTATCGTCTCCCTTTGCGTTCAGGCGACGGGGTGGAGATTGATGAGGTGATGAAGCCGATGGCTCTTTTTGATATTCAAAAAAATAAAAAGAGTGTCCTTGTTGCCTTGCAGCAGCTCAATCGGGATCCGTATGTGTTTCTGGTTCAGGGGGTTGAGCCTCCTCCCAAAAAGACCACGAAGAAAAAGCCTCCGCCCACAAAGAAAAAAAATCCCGGAAAACCCCCTTTCCCTTAGAGAAACAGCGCAAGCAGTTTGGCGAATGTTGTATCGTTCGGGATAAAATTCCGGAAGTTTTGAGAAAAAGAAAAAATATCGACGTTGTCGTTAGACTTTTCTGCTAAAATATTTTTATGATTCTGTCACAAGGAGACTCCATGAACGCCATCTACGAAAAAGCCGGGCTGTTTTATCTCGGCAAAGATGTCGATCGTCGTACTTTTGAACCTACCGATGTGCTGACCCTGCTGAAAAACAAAAATTTCACGACCCATGCGGCTATCATCGGGATGACCGGAAGCGGAAAAACCGGTCTGGGAATTGACATCATCGAAGAGGCAGCATTGGACAACATTCCCGCCATTGTCATCGATCCCAAGGGGGACATGG
>JALVQH010000308.1 GCA_027031505.1 Campylobacteraceae bacterium
GGAGGGGAATGCAGTGCTCCTCATTGGAGAAACCCGGGGCAATTTCGGCGGATCGCTCTATATCAAGGAGCTCTTCGGCGAGACGGTCGGAAGCCTTGAGGATATCGAGTACTCTCAGGAGCTCCGTCTCTGGCAGCTCGTGATCGAGGCCAACGAAGCCGGGCTCCTCGAGGCGGCCAAAGATGTCAACGTCGGTGGGATCGCCATCGCACTGGCAAAAATGGCCGCCGTGGGCGATCGGGGGATCACGGCGGAGGTCGCACTGGCGGATCCCCGCTGGATTTTCGACGAGACCCAGAGCCGCGCACTGCTTGAGGTTAAGCCGGAGCACGTCGAAGCGGTCGCCCGCAAAGCGCTCGAACTGGGGTTGCAGGTGGAGCAGATTGGAACGGTTGGCGGCGATACCGTGACGATTAACGATGTGAGACTCTCTCTCGAGAAACTGAGTGCGGTCTATTTTGGCCGCTTCGCCGAGGTGATCGAGCAGGATCTTTGAACAAGCACTGATTTTTCTTAGGCCGGTCTAACATGCAATAAGATAAAATACCCAACCAAGCTTCTTTATGGGGAAAGAAGATTACCATATAAACCAGCAGGATACTTTCATGAAAAAAACAGGGACTGCAGCGGCAATTCTCATGACTTTTACCTCATTCGTTATCGCAAAACACATCGTGGTTGATCTCACAAGGCAGCGTGCCTGTGCCTATGAGGGGCACAGTCCACTTTTCTGCGGCAATATCTCGAGCGGCAAACCTGACCATCGCACTCCTACCGGACATTTTCGTGTTCTCGAAAAGGATATTGACCACATCTCAAGCAAATATCCAGAACCCAACGGCGGAGCCAAAATGCACTATGCACTCCGCTTGACAGCCAGCGGTATTGCGATGCATCTTGGATATGTTCCGAGCTATCCGGCGTCGCATGGATGCATCCGTATGCAGAACGGTTTTGCGCAACGCTTGTATACTTGGGCTCATGTCGGCACGCCGGTACTGGTGACCGGTATACCTCCGAGGTATGTCAACCGCTCTTTTTTTGGAACAGGTGCCTTCTCGCAAACATCCCGCGGCAGCGCCCAGGATATACTGCGTGCTTTTATGCGGGGTGAAGCATCTCTTCCGCGGACGGTTCATCGTCAGCGCAGTACCCCTCGCCGTTTGACGCGAAGGCGGTACAGTCACTCCCGTCGTCAACACCATCGTGAGCGACATCCCCACCCTCTGAGTGTGATCGTTTCACGCTGAAAGAAAAGCCGAATGTCCCGTATACTCATCCGCTTTTTTCTCGTTGTTGTTTTGTTTGTCCCGACTGGTTTGTGGGCGTCCAAACGGATAGTAATTGATTTGACGCGGCAGATAGCCATTGCCTATCAGGATGGCAAGGTACTCTTCTATGGACGTATCTCTTCGGGTAAGCCGGGACACCGGACGCCGACGGGGTATTTCCGTATTCTGGAAAAGGACATCGATCATGTCTCCAATCTCTGGCCGGCGCCCAACGGAGGTGCCCGGATGCATTATATGCTGCGTCTGACACGGGACGGAGTGGCGATGCACCTGGGTCCGACACCGAACTATCCGGCTTCACACGGTTGTATACGGATGCGGAACGGTTTTGCCCAGCGCATGTTCTTCTGGGCAGAAAAAGGAATTCCCGTTGAAGTGAAGGGTGCTCCTCCGAAACGCTCACCGGCGCTGGATTTGCCCAATTATGCCGATCCCAAATCGATGGCTCTATATGAGAAAGCGACCCGTGCAGTACTCAGGGCAGAGCAGACCCAGAGCGAGAGAGCAAACAATGCACTGATAATCCTCAGCCCCAATCCCAAACATCATCAAGTTCATCCTCCCAGAATTCCTCCGAAACTCAAAGAAGCAATCTATGGCAGAGGAAACAGCAGAGGGTTGAAAAAATACCACCCGGGAATGATGCGGCGTCCCCTGCGCAGAGACAGACATCCTGATCCTCTTCAGGCCGTCTCGTCACATTGAAGTAGAAGCGCTTTTGTATTTATTGTCGAAGCAGATTTATCTTACCGACAAACAATTGAATGTTTAAAAAAATAGATAAAAAGTTCGATTTGTTTTATGGGAGTTTGAATTGGTTGCGGAGACAGGATTTGAACCTGTGACCTTCGGGTTATGAGAGCCTCTTCAAAGCCCTGCAAATCGGACGAAATCAAAAAATGTCACCACGAGCCGCAGCAAATTAAACACCATTAGGTGTCATCTCCACAATCCGAGCTTTATCCAGCCCCATCAGCTCCTTATAACCCATCCCAGTATTTGGGATCGTGTAAACTTCAAGCTCACCGATCGGAGCGTAATGCTCTTGGTAAGCGGAGATGAACTCATCGAAAGCGACGACTTCCCCGGAGGGATCGATAGCGACTTGGATCGTTTTGCCTTTCGGCTTCATGAGTCTGTAAATCGTATCGGCGAATGTCTCTTTGGAAATGTCGGCATTTGGGATGAGCCAACGCAACTCTTCATCAAAAAGGCTTTTTGATATTGAGTCGAATTTCTCGATCAAGTCAAAGTAACGATCGATATCTACCACGTTTTCCGTTTTGAGCTTGCTCAAAAGCCCATCTTTCTCTTCGGCGATGGCGTAGTCCACAAAGTCTCGGATCGTAGCTTTTTCACGGAATTTGAGCTTTTTGGCGACGATCTCCAGCGGTGTTTGTACCCTAACGTCACTATGATCAAATACATCACGCTGTACAAAAGGTTTGCTTGTGAGTGCCGGAGAATAGACAAAATCGAGTTTCAAGCCGTGTGCTTCATCATCAAGCACAAACGTCACGCCGGCAGGAGAAGAGAGGATGGCATTGCGATCGATACCGAGGTTGGCGGCGATTTCCTCTTGATGATCAAGAATACGCTGAATCTCTCCGAATGATTCGATAAAGATATCGATGTCATAGGAGAGCCTATGTCGGTAATAGAGCAGGGAAAGCGTCGTACCGCCGCCCAGTGACCAGGTAGTGATATTGTAGTCTTCCAAAATCGCCAAGGCAATATCGAAGAGTCGGGCTTGATTGGAGAAATTGAAAGAGGAGTGCATTATCGAAGCGGGCGCAGATCAACCCCGAAACGGTGCATCTGAGTATAGATATTCTCTATGTCACTTTCACGCAATCCGTTTTCAGTGACAAATGACCATAGC
>JALVQH010000309.1 GCA_027031505.1 Campylobacteraceae bacterium
ACTGGGTTCTGCCATCGGGCTGGAGAAGCTCGCCCCGCTCGGTGCAGTAACCATCGGCGGCCTGATGATCGGGACGTTTATGACGCTGGTGTTTGTCCCTATTGTGTTTATCTGGACGATCAATGAAAAGAAAATCCGGGAAGTGTATGGGGAGGTTTAACCGTTTGGTAATGATAAGAGAGTAGAATGCTTTCTTGATCTTGTGTGCTCATTCAAAAAGAAAAATGACCAAGGAGAAAAGAAAATGAATTTTAAAAACAGCCTTTTGAAAATGACCCGATCCAAAGAGAATTATTATGCCAGTCTGGTTGTTGATGCATCGACGGCAACGGTATTTTTCTTTTATGCTTTGAAACTCAGTACGGATGCCTGGGCGACATTATCTCTGTTTCTGATGGGGGTGTTGTTTTTCACGTTTCTGGAGTATGCAGTGCATGCATGGCTCTTTCATCTCAAACATCCTTTCAAAGTCTTTATCGAAGGGCATGCCCATCATCACCAGGATCCGAAGAACTACGATGCGATGCCTTTTTTCATGTCGGCGGTCATTGCGTCGTTTTTTGCCGGGATCTTATCGCTGGTGATGACCTTGCCGGATGCGTTGGCACTGGTCGGCGGTTTGACGCTGGGGTATTTCAACTACGGTATCATGCATCATCTGATGCACCGGAGAACTTTCAAAAACAACTACCTTCACTATCTCCAGCTTTTTCATGCTATCCATCACAAAAATCCAAAAGTCAACAACGGCGTAACCACCGATATCTGGGACAGAGTTTTTGGGACGTATCAGCGTTGGTGTGATGACAAACCACTTGAGGAAGAGTATAGCAAAGGGCATTCGCTTCATGTGGCATAGAGGCTTCTTTTGAAAACACGCTAACGTACCCATTCCATCTTTTTATGAAGGTTTTCCATGCAATCTTTTTTGAATGTGCTTAAAAAAGCCGCCAAAAATATGCTCAGTATGGCGCCGATGATCCTCGCGATCGTCGGGCTGGTCGGTTTGTTTCAAGGATTTGTGACACGTCACATGCTAGCATCGCTTTTCGGAGGCAATCCGGCGGTCGATACGCTGATCGGTACGTTGGCCGGGATGGTCGCGGTGGGACAGGCGATGATCAGCTACATCCTCGGCGGTGAGCTGCTCAGTCAGGGGGTGAGCATCTATGCCGTGGCGGCGTTTGTCCTCGCGTGGGTGACGCTGGGGGTTGTGCAGCTGCCGATGGAGATCGAGGTATTCGGGGGGCGGTTTGTCCTCTATCGCAATCTCCTGGCACTCGTCTCGACGATCCTTGTGGCGACGGCAACAGCTGGGGTGACACTGTGGCTGGCATGAACAAACAGAATCCGGGAGCGGCCATGAGTGCCGGGAATGGCGTAGGAAAAGGCGCTGGGAAAGGCGCAGGAAATGGCGCTGAAAATGGCACCAGGAAAGGTGCAGGCAGCAATGGCGATGGAGGTGCCGGAAAAGGTGCCGGTCAGGGTTCGAAGCAGCAGCCGTTCCGTTTCAAGGGGCTCAAGCTCCTCGGGTTTGTTGTGCTCCTTTACGGCGGGGCGTATCTGTGGGATGCTTCCCGTGCGTTCAAGAGCCTCGAGGGGTTCGCCCACATCCTCGGCACCCTGATGCCGATCCTGATCGTAGTGACGGTACTGACGGCACTCATCAACCGCTTCATCGATCCCAAATCACTGGCCAGGCATCTCGGAGAGGAATCGGGGGTCAAGAGATGGATAATCGCCCTCTCGGCCGGCGTAGTGAGCCACGGCCCGATGTACGCCTGGTACCCGATGATCCAGGGACTGCGGGAAAAGGGAGCCCGGGATGGTCTGTTGATCGCCTTTTTCTACGCCCGGGCGGTCAAGGTAGCCCTCCTGCCGATGATGGTAGCCTATTTCGGGCTGACCTTTACCGTGGTGTTGACGCTGCTGACCCTGCTGGCGGCGTGGGGACAGGGGGTGGTGATGGATCGGGTGAGTGGATCAAGAAAAGAACGTGAATAAGGTACTGATTATTTAAATTGTCCTAAAATACACCAAAGACATAAAAATAAAATACAGGACAATTAAATGATTCCTACACAAAAAAATATTGCAAAATTACAGGCGGAAAAAAGAGCCCGGAAACACGAGACAGCGCGACGTCCCGGAGTGCACAGCAAAATTGCGGATAACTTTATCGAAAGCGCTATTACGCACAGCAATATCTCAGCACTCAAAACCATCTATTACCTCTCCACCATCTTGACAGAAGAAGATTTGGAGCATAAGCAGGATCAGGAGATCATCAAGCTTACGATCGACAAGCGTCAGACACTGCACTATACTGAGATGACGGCACCGACGTTGATCCGAACGGCCAGGCAGATGCAGGAGACGAGTATCACGTTTGTGGATGAAGATGAGGTGATCGAGGGGATGGCGCTGGTACCGAGGTATCGATTTGTCCCCAATAGAAATACGATAGAGATCGACCTGTATGTCCGTATAGCCAGGATGATCGTTGCCGTCAAAAAGCAATATACGCATATGAATATCAAAGAGTTGATGCATCTGAAAAAGGCGCACAGTATTCGTATGCTCGCACTCCTGAATCTCATCGCAAAGGATGTAGATGGTTCTGAAAAGACGAGGTACATGACGCTCGAAGAGCTTCAGGCTTTTTTCGGGGTGCATTACGCAAACTGGAACGAGGTTGAGCGCAAAATCATCCGACAGGTCAAAGATGAGCTGGACACCCATGCTTCCCGAAGCTTTGTCTATGAAGCCGAATACGAATCACTGGGGAAAGGTCGTCCGGGATTTAAAAGGGTGCAGATTGTGGTGATTGATAGATAGTTTTGTGTATTTCCCAGGCTACTGTCAAGAATCCAGAGGGATGTTATCTATGTATGATAAAAGTTTGCTTCACGATGTGCTCACAACTATTTCGATTTAAATGCTGAGACCGTTTTTGGACTTTGTGAGAAAAGAATAGGGGTTTTGAAAAGTACCTTGTAAGAGATTGGTGACAATTTATAGATATTCACACCCCAACCACCTCCACCCGATCCTCCAGCAGATATACCACTTTCCCCTCCGTCGGTTTGCCGGTGATGCTTGCGATTGCTTCGATGTAGTAGGAGATTTGTTGACGGCGTGGGGACAAGGGGTGGTGATGGATCGGGTGAGTGCATCAAGAAATGGACTAGCAGATTAAGTTCCTGACCACAAGACCCCGAGAAATATCTGTTGATACGTTTGTGGTATAATAGCTGGATAGGATAAAAGGTATGAATGATGGATTTTGAATATCGTATTCACGCTGTTGAGAGGATGTTTCAACGCAATATTAGTGAAAAGGATGTTGAAGAGGCTGTCTTGCATGGAGAGGTTATCGAGAAGTACCCTGATGATGAACCGTACCCCTCTTATCTGACCCTGAATTTTGATCAAGAAGGTGCCCTCCATGTTGTCTATGCAATCGGGGATCAAAAATATATCATTATTACAGCGTACCGCCCTGACCCCGATAAATGGGTATCGAATTTTCGACAAAGGAGTAAAACATGAAATGTGTCATTTGCAAACACGGAGAGACATCCAGAGGAACCACTACCGTCACACTTGAACGCGATGCATCCACCATTGTCTTCAAAAATGTTCCGGCAGACATCTGTGACAACTGTGGCGAAAAATATATTGACAGTGCCACTACAAAAAAACTGCTGAGTGAGGCAAATGAAATGATCCGCAACGGCACGGAAGTGGACATCCGAAGTTACCGCCCGGCTGCCTGATATACGGTAATGATCAAATATCCATTTCTCACTTTGAGTGATTAGAATTTTTGGGTCTGGAACTAAATCCTAAATTTGATGTGAAAAGGATAGTAAGATGGAGGACAGGCGAACGTAACCGCTGACAGATTTTCTCACATAGCGGCTTTTTGCCGCTTCAAAGCCCCGCCGTATTTTTCAATCAGGCCAAGCTCCTCAGAGACAGGGGCAATCCCGGGTCGTTGGCAGCTCCATTGTATACCCCTACCGAAATGACATCATACAGAGGGGCTAAAGGATACGAGTCGTCACAAACCACAAATGTGAAAAGCTAACTATCCCCTATCCAAATTGATAGTTTACTCCCACGCCATCGTCAACTGCCGCCGGGATCGGACGCAATCTTTGAGATAGAGATTGATCAGGCTCTGGTACGGGATACCCGCCCGCTCCGACATCGATTTGAAATAATCAATTACCTCCTCTTCCAATCGCATCGTCACCTGCTTTTTGAGCTGTTTCGCGTAAGGATTCGGACGAGATTTCATCGTACTAAGATCGTATTCATCTTTCATTTTCTTACCTTTGTGCATAATGTTTCGCTTCATTTCTGGTCGCCTGCTTTGCTGAGATGATGCGTATTCTGCCCGTTTCATCGCGATAACAGTAACACACCAAGAGGAGCCGTAGCCTCTGGCTCACACCCAACATCAGGAACCTGTCTTCCCACTCCGAATGCTCATCGTCGTAGAATTCAAGAGCAAATTCATCGTAAAAAACCGTTTGAGCCTCTTCAAAAGAGACACCGTGCTTTTTCCGATTGGTCTCTGCTTTGTTGGCATCCCATTCAAATTTGATCTCATGCATTATATTGTACCTACAATGTATTTTTTTGTCAAGGGTTTTCCCTGCTGATTTGTAGCATACTTATTTTTGATGTATGAGATCGAAAATATGTCAAATTGTCATAGTTTTATAGAATTTTGGGTCTGTCATTAAATCCTAAAGGAAGGATAGGGTCAGGTCGAAAGAAGGATATGGTTAGGTCACAAACCACAGATGCAAAAAGCTAACTATCCCCAATTTGCTTCAGAACAAGACTATCCACTTCTTTTTCAGTAACATTTACCGGTGGTGCGCCGGTAAGTAATATTATAAAAAATATGCCTGATTTTTGCCCGTCTGTTTATCGAAAGATGCTATAATCCCCCTACATCAAACAAAGGAGTATACATGGGTATTTTCAGTGCCATCATGGAAAAACTGGGTTTTGGAGACGATGAGAAGCAGGAAGAGCAGGCAGCAGCTGAAGAGGTGAGTGCCGCTCCCGAAGAGAGTGAGAACCTCGCTGAAACTTCTGAGCCGGCAGCCGTCGTTGTGGACGTGACGGCCAAACTGGATGAATTGGCAGCGAATAATTCCGAAGATCTTGACTGGAAAGCTTCCATCGTCGATCTGCTTAAATTGCTTGGCATTGACAGTTCATACGGTCACCGCAAAGAGCTCGCTGCCGAAATGGGTATCGAAGGCTATCAGGGGACTGCGGAGCAAAACATTGCCCTGCACAAAGCCGTTCTCCAGAAACTCGCCGACAACGGCGGCAACATCCCTGCAGACCTTCTCGACTGAGTTTTTCCTTCCTTGTAAAAGCATCGCACGATGCTTTCGGCCTCCCATCGTCCCGATGGGGAGGAGTCTTATGACCTATCAGGCATCCACTTGGCTATGATTCGCCGCATAGACATCTAATAAATTTCTTATCATCTTCTGATATTGTGTGTGATGTTTTTTTGCCTCTTTCTTAAAAAACTCAATACTATCTTTCATAGCATAATTTCTGCAAATAAGCAATACTTTTATATGTAGATTTTGTTCAGGTGGAATGAGCCCACCAGGGAGGGCAGGGCTCAATAGGCTTTTTTGAGCTCTTTGATGATCGCGTCCGGGACGGTGGCGATTTTCATGAATTCTCCCATGGAGAGCTGGGGGAGGCTGAGGGCGAGGTAGTATTTGGGGTCGAGTGCTTCGGCTTTGTCTCCGTGGATGAGGGTGGTGTAGGGGAGCATGCAGGCGTTGTGGGTGACGCCGAGCTTTTTGAGAAACTTGACGGTACGTTTGCTCAGGAGGTGACCCACGAGGGTGGAGCCATCCGGGAGCGGGAGGGTGTAGGCGACGGTTTTGTTCCCTTTTGCGCGGGCAGCGAGGTCGCTCCCTGAGGCGATCTCGACGGTATCACCTACGTAGGGCATCCCCATCATGAAGTGGTAGCCGGGCAGATCGGAAGGCTTCATGCCGTCTTTGGAAGCGTACAGCGTCCCGAGTGCCTTCTGGAATGCCCGGAGGGTGGGGTCGAACATCCCGGGCTTGAAGCGTTTGCCGAGGTAGGCACGGCCGAGATAGTCCGGGTTCTGGAGGCGGACTTCACGGGCGGTGTCGTTGACCACGACATTGAGGGCGGAGAGGAAGCTGTTGGTCGCCTTGAGGGCGGGGTTGGTGATGGTAAGAACCGTCTCCCCCTTGAGGATCGGCTGGGTGCTCAGGATCGTAAATCCGTTGTCGGTGAGTTTCTGCTTGATGGCTTCAAGCGGGACGAAGTCCGCCGAGAGATAGGTCGGGGTGTTTTTCGCCGGTGTGCCGATCGTGTAGGGTTCTCCCCGTGGAGCGGTGGCGACGGCAACAGCGGCGGCGGCTTTGGTGGCAGCAGGCGCTGTTGCCGCGGCTCCCTCCTTGACAAATCCCAGCTTTTTGAAAACGGAGACGACCGACTGGGTCATCGCTTTCATCGCGGTGATCTTCTTGGGATCTTTGACCCCGGTCATGGGGATCCAGTTCTCAAGGGTCGCCATACCGATGTGGAGTGTGTTGGTACCCTTCTCGATGTAGAGGTAGACGGTGCAGGGGGCAAAGACACCCGCCTGCGGCAAGCCCCGGTTGAAGATCGAGTTGGAGAAGACAAAGTGGCAGATGGAGTAGATCCAGTATGCGTCGTAGCGGTCGAAAGCAAGATCGGCATCGGAGTAGGCCTCTTTGAAATCCAGGTACCCGGCGATGATGAACTGATCTGTTTCAAAAGTCTCTTCAAATTGCTCCTGAAAATCCTCGATGAACGAATCGAGGTCTTTGGGTTCAGGGAATGTTTTGACCATTTCGACCAGAGAATTTTTGGGGATCTTCGTGCAGGTGTATGTTTGTGTTTTGGTGGGCTTCATGGCGGTATCGATCAGTGCAGCCAGCGTACCGTGCATTTTGGAAAACGCAGCAGAACGGGCAGGATCAGTCTCACCGATGATTCCCAGCATCGCCTCGGGGGTGAGGGTACCCATCCATGTCATATCTTCTTTCCGGGATTTATAGACGAGGAGATTGAAGGGGGCAAACGCGCCGAATCGCGGATTGGCCAGCAGGAGGGGGCGCATCGCTTTTTCATTGGTCACCGTAAAGAAATGGAGAGCATCGAGTGTTTTCTCGTGGTATTTCTTCTCATACGCATCGTGGATGTTTTCGCTGGCATTGACATTTTCGTAGCCGATGCTTTCGAGTTTTTTGATGACCTGGGTTTTGATGGCTTTGTCCTGAAGACCGGGTACGCCTTTGAAGACGATGGCGGTCATTTCGCCGGCGTGGGCGAGCCACATCAGTGGCAGACTGATTAGAACGGTTCGTACTAATTGTCGTAACATTGTGTTTTCCTTGTTTTATGAAACCGGTGGGATGTATCTGACTTTTGAGGCAGGACTGCAGTCCTGCATAACGGGACTGAAGTTCCTGCTCCGGATTGACCGCCAGATCAACAACTCAGCAACTGGGGACGTTGCCGCTGTCGCTGGCATAGTTGTAGAGGAAGTCATAGACGTGGATGATGTACTTCTCCTTGAGCGGTTTTTTAAGCTTGGGGCAGAGGGTATTGAGCTCTTTCTGAAGCTCCCCTTTCTCCTGAATGGCTTTCCATTCAGCCTGTGTGTGTTTGACGGCGAGTTGTCCCCCGTTCATTCCGCAGGGTTTTTTGAGCTTTTTGAGGATCACTTTCTGCCCTTTAGCCGCGTCGGCGGAGAGGGTAGTGGTGGCAAAACTCATTCCGATGAGGGCGATCAGCAGGGTGGTGGCAATTTTCTTGAACATGGTAAACTCCTTGTATGTGATTGGTTCCCCAAAGAATCACCGGTTTCACTCGATAGCTCTGGCAGTCGCAAATGTGAGAAGCGTCAACAAAAGACAACTGCTTGTCTTTTGTAGCTTCGGAACCGCAACGGTCGGAGCACATAGCGAAGCCGTGAAGGCGGCACCCTTTCAGGGGTTGGGTGCTCCTTTGTCGCCATCAAGTGAAACCTCTGTTTGTAATGATTCAGAGGGGTCATTGGTATCAGCTCCCGAGGATCGGGAGCAAAGCAGGCCGAGGGATCCGATCATTCATCATTCCGGTGCCTCCTCTATGACAGGTTCATCGAGGTCGAACAAGCGCGTCCCGACGTAATACATCACAAACATCAGCCCCAGTCCCCCCAGTGAAATGAGGATTTCCGTGGTACTGGGAAAATACTCCACCCACTGCGGCGGGAGCTGGTAGCGGGTGGTTTTCATCATCTGCAGGGGTTTGAGCTGGGTGTCGTGTACCAGATTATAGCGCATGAAAAACACACCGACCATTCCGATGAGGGAAGCATAGAACATTTTGACATGGCTCTGTGCCTGCCCGAGGAGGATCACCAGTCCGGGGATAAGGATCGCCAGGACGATCTCCGCCCAGAATGTCCAGGAGTGGAAAATGTGCCATGCCACGTCGGCACGACCGGGCATGCCGCCGTAGACGTCGGTGAGCATCTTCCACCCGGCGAAGAAGAGGAACGCTCCGAGGAGAAAGCCCTGGATTTTGGCCAGACCGGTGAGCATCTTCCTGATCTCGGGTGGGAAATCAAGCTTGTAGCGGAATCCCATCATGATGAACGCGATGAAAATCCCCGTGATGAAGGCCGTGAGGATGAAATAGGTGGGGTAGTAGACCCCGTTGGAGATCGGCCGGGCATTGAGGAAGCCGAAGACCGATCCGAGATTGGAGTGGGCGGCGAGTCCGACCATCAGGCCGATGAAGCCGAAAATTTGTGCCCGGCGCATTTCGTGGCGCAGCAGAAAGATGAATTCGATGATCATGAAGGTGAGGTAAAGTCCGTAGAGGGTGCCCATCCACCAGATGGCGGAAGTGAAACCGGGAGTAAGGACATTGTAGACCATCATCCGGAGCGGGTGGCCGATCTCGAAGGCGATCACGGCAAATCCGGCGAGGATCGTCACGATCGATCCGAAGATTGCCCGCCTGGAGAAGAGCTGATAGTTGAGCGCTTCAAATTTGAATACATCGCCGAGCGAACCGACGATGCACAGTCCGGTGGAGCTGACGACGAAAAAGACATACGTGGCGATCAGTAACCCCCAGGGGTGCTCACGGGTGACGTTGAAGACGTGGTGTCCGTGGAGGAGGTAGTTGCCCACCCCGACTATGAACATCACGAGAAACACAACGGTCACGGCGATGGCGAGAAGGTTGGCAAACGATTTTTCAAACGCGAACAGATCTTTGATGCTGATTGCGTTGACGGGGAGAAATCCCATAAATTTTTTTGTTTCCATCGGTATCTCTTTCACGTGAGGTAGTACAATTTGGGATGGGTACCCAGATGCGACTTGAGGCTGAAGTGCTCCCGGGTTCTAAGCAGGATGCTGATCTCACTCTCCGGATCGTCCAGATCGCCGAATGT
>JALVQH010000310.1 GCA_027031505.1 Campylobacteraceae bacterium
TGGTAGAACCGGCTTTTCCGATGACATCGACGATTCGGGAGGGATGGATGACAAAATGTTCCGTCGAGGGTAATGCACCGCTGGGAACAATCTGTACACGGGAAGTCTCCATGATCTCAAGGATATGGAGGCGTGCTTTGCGTGCCTGGTTGAGCGCCTCTGCAAGGATTGCAGGTTTGAGACCGCTGACCTTGATATCCATTTGCAATGCGGTGATCCCCGATCGGGTACCTGTGACCTTGAAATCCATATCACCATCGTGATCTTCGAGACCCATGATGTCGGTAAGGACAGCATAAGACTCCCCCTCGATCACCAGACCCATGGCCACCCCGGCGACAAGATCGCGGACAGGCACGTCGGCTCCGCAGAGTGCCAGTGAGCCACCGCATACCGTAGCCATTGATGAAGAGCCGTTGCTCTCGAGAACTTCAGCTACGAGACGGATAGCACCGTCGAGTTTGAGATCAATCACCGGTTCGAGTGCACGTTTGGCAAGGTTGCCGTGTCCAAGTTCCCGTCGGCCGGGGGCACCGATATGTCTGGCTTCTCCAACCGAAAATCCGGGGAAATTGTAATGCACCATAAACCGTTCGCTCTGTGTTTGCCGACTCTGGAGCATTTCGTACATCTGTGCCCCCTTGCTGTCACCGAGTGTCGCCGTCACCAGGACCTGGGTTTGCCCCCGGGTAAACAGGCAGGAACCATGTGCACCGGGAAGCAGATTGGTTTCGATGGCGATGGGACGCACTTCATCCAGCCTGCGTCCGTCGGCTCGGATACCCTCTTCGAGGATCAGGGAACGGACACGTTGGCGCTTGCACGCTTCAACAGCGGTCTTGATCGCTTCACGTTCAGAATGTGCCGCTTCAGGATCGTCCGAATCGGCAATGATCTGATCGATTAGATCCCGCAGCCCCTCGGCACGTTCACTTCTGGCAGCAGCGTGAACGGCATTGTTCAGTTCGGATGTATATTTCTCGGTAATCAAAGTTCGCCACTTTCTGTCAGTCAAATCACGGCGAATTACCGAAATACGACGGGAAGGTTTGTGTGGGAGTATCTCTCCTTGATAAAGGACAGAAGCTTCGGAAACGGCGGCGGTAGCCAATGCCAGAACTTCCATAAGTTCTGCTTCACCAAGGGCATTGGTCTCCTGGTGCTCGAGGACAATCGGTGTCGGTGCCATTCCGGTATCGAGACCCATCGGATCGTACTCCACATCATCGATCTTTTCCGAAGCAATTGCCCGCATCTCAATCATTATCAACTCTTCCCCTTTGCCGGCAACAAAGAGATCGAGGGTGCTGTCGGCCATCTGAGAGAGGGTGGGGTTGGTAACAAACGTTCCGTCGATCCGCCCCATTCGCACTGCCGCAATGCTCTCCTCGATGGGGAGTTCGCTCACAAGCAGAGCGGCATTGGCCGCGTGCAGTGCCGCTACCTGCAGATCCACCTCCGGATCGCTGCTGACCACCAACACACTCAGCGTAGTCGGATAATTGAAACCATCAGGAAACAGCGGGCGGATCGATCGATCGATGATCCGGGACGTGAGGGTCTCAAAATCACTCGGTTTACTCTCACGCTTGATAAAACCGCCGGGGATTTTGGCAGCAGCATAGGCTTTTTCGATGTACTGAACCGTCAGAGGGAGAAAATTCTCATCCACCGGTTTCTGATCGACCGCCACAGCCGCGATAAGGACGGCTTTGCCCTGCCGGTACATTACCGATCCACTGGCCTGCCGGGCGACTGCTCCCAGTCCGAATTCCTCTTTGATTCCGTTGCTTTCTATCCGTACTTCTGTTTTATGCATGAGCTTGCAGTATCCTTTCTATGGTTTCTTGTGCAGGGGGGGTTACATCTTTATAATAATATTCCATCGAAACATAATCCCGAATCGTATGAGGGCAGTAAATCCCGTCGCAAACCGGGATCAATTTATCCCGGAGTTCACCATCGAGAATGGGAACAGCAAGGTAGACGTTTTTTGCACCCTTCTCGAGCATGGATTTGATACCTGTCACCATCGTCATGCCGGTCTCAATGCATTCGTCAACCAATAAAACTACCCGGTTTTGCACGGTTGAAATTGGTGTTCCATGGCGATAACGATACACGCGGGAAAGTACCTGATTTTCGTAGCGGCGCTCCCCTTCGCCGTAGACATAATCTTCATCGATACCAAAAGCGTCGATCAGAGCACGATGCATTACCATGGTTTTTGTTTCGCTTATCATAGCGATGGAGAGTTCTGGATTCTCTGGCGCAGGAACCGCTTCGGCAAACAGGATATCCATCGAAGCACCCAGAGCTCCTGCGACAATATCGGCAATCACTGCCCCCCCTTCGCTGGTAGCAAGAACCGTGATATCCCGTTCCCGAAAATCCTCCACAGGTATCACTTCAAGCAGTTGGCGTGCGGCGTCTTCTCTGTCTGAAAAATAGAATTCAGAATCTGAATTTCTGGGCATGTTCCTCCTCCGGATATTGTTGTGCAATCTCCTCGACATCAAAACGGTAGCGAAAACGATCTATATATTCTATCAACAACGCATAGGCAGCATTGATCGTCTCCATACGCTCGTCCGATTTTCCACGATCGGGGTGGTACTCCTGTGCCAGCTGTCGGTAACGTTTTTTCACATCTGCCCGCGTAACAAGTGCAGGCAGATCCAGCACCTCAAGTGCATTGTGAATCTGCCGATAGGTTTCTGACGTATTCACACATCTGCCTCAATGTTCACCACGAGCGCTCGGCTCACACGATCATGCAGGGTCTGATGCCATGGAGAAAAAAAAGCGGGAAGAAAGGTTAGATAAAGCAAAAATATCTCTCCGACTGTTCGTACCAATGCCCGCAAAAAGGCCATTCCAAAACTCAGCCGCCCTCCCGATACCTGATCAACTACCCGAATCCGCATGAGATATTTGCCCGGCGTCATCCCGCTCTGCCAGATCAGCAGCGTGTGATACAGGACATAAAGGGAAAAAATGTAGGGGAAATTTTGACGCTGAAAGCCTTGAAATGCCTGTTTGAAAACCTCCATTGCTTCCTGTGTCGTCGCTCTCGCCAACAAGTCGGACAAAACCATCAAGGGGTCATAATAGAGAATCAGCACAAAAACAGACACAACCAACGAATCGATCAATGCTGCCCATGTCCGGCGTCCGAGGGAAGCGATCCGATTCTCACCGATCACATCGCATCCTTCAGTGCCTGCCAGGCGATGTCGGTGCGGCACTGTTTGCCGACGAAATGCACCTGCCCCACCAGCAGGTAAGCGCGATCCCGCGCCTCGGCGATGGTGTCCCCCATCCCGACACACACCAGCACCCGTCCGCCGGTGGCATAGAGTTTGCCATCGCGCTCCCGGGTGACCCCGGCATAGGCGATGTGAGCATGCTCCGCCAGATCATTATGATGGATATCGTCGATGATGATCTCGGCAGGCGGGGAGCTTTTGTAGGGGTAGTCCCGGCTCGCCAGCACCACTCCCACGGCGTACTGATCATAAAATGCGATCTCGGCATTCGCCAGATCTCCGGTGGCCGCTTTGTAGAAGAGTTCACTCGCCGGGGATTTGAGCAGTGGCATGAGCTCTTCGCACTCCGGGTCACCGAAGCGGACATTGTACTCCAGGACATACGGTTTGCCATCCACGACCATCACCCCGATGAAGAGGACACCGGTAAAAGGCATCCCCTCCGCCTCCATTCCCGCCAGTGTCGGACGGATCACCGTCTCGTCGAGCTGCCGGTAGATAGCGTCATTGACCAGCGGGGTCGGCGCATACGCCCCCATCCCGCCGGTGTTGGGACCTTCGTCGCCGTTGAGGAGGCGTTTATGATCCTGTGCCGCGGGGAGAACGACATAATCCTTGCCGTCGCAGACGGCAAACACCGAAAGCTCGTATCCGTCAAGGTATTCTTCGACGACAATCTTCATCCCCGCATCCCCAAACGCCGTACCGGCGAGCATATCTTTGGCTGCCTGTTTCGCCTCGGCGTGTGTCGGGGCGATGATCACCCCTTTGCCGCCGCAGAGACCGTCCGCTTTGACCACCACCGGGGTGGGCAGGGTCTCGATGAACGCCTCCGCCTCCTCGAGGGATCCGGTCTCGATGTAGCGGGCGGTCGGAACATTGTGACGGGCAAGGAAGTTTTTCATGAAAATCTTGGAACCCTCGAGCTGTGCCGCAGCCGCCGTCGGCCCGAAAATCGTCAATCCCCGCTCCTGAAACACATCGACCACCCCGTCGACAAGAGGCGCCTCGGGTCCGACGATCGTCAGATCGACCCCCTGCTGCTCAGCGAAGTCTGCCAGCGCGTCGAAATCGCTGATGGCGATGTTTTTCCCCAGCATATCGGTCGCCCCGTTCCCCGGCGCGAACCAGATCTTTTTGACATTGGGATCACGCGACAACGCCAACCCGATCGAGTATTCACGTCCGCCGCTGCCGAGGATGAGGATGTTCATGGGTGCTCCGTTTGTTTGAGTGTTACGTGTTAAGTGTTACGTTTTTTTGAACGCGTACACGATGTTTCTGTGTATTGTTGTACATTTTCCGGCAATCCAGTCTCGGAAGTTGAGACTTGCAACAATCTCACCATTCCCATTACTTTTTTTGAATGGGTTTCGTGTGTGCTTGCGGTCAGAAAGTGCGTGGAAAAGATAAGGCGTACTCCAGTACGTCGTTCTTTTCCGCGTGCTTTATGGCTGCAATGACACACGAAAACCATCAAAAAAAAAGCCCGGGCAGACGTAAGTGCGGTGTCGGCCCTAATATCAGCCAACGGTGGAGGAGAGAGTCGCTTTCAGGGGGCAGCGCCTCGCCCGTTTCCGGGGCTCAAACGGCGTCACCCACACACCGGCGAACTACATGTCCTCCGAGAGATAAATGTTGGACCCCCTTTTGCACATTCGCGTTCTGCTCAGGCTGTCAGAGTATTCTGATACGTTGATTATAGCCTATTTGGAGTTATGGTGGATTGAAACGGAAGGAGATGCAGAAGAATTTGCAACCTTTTTTGCCGCGACGACACATGCATCGATCAATGGTCTCCCGGCCACAACATAGTCGGCTCCTGCAGGAAGATGCTCCCGTGTTGCCCGGCCAATCACAACAGCCGTATAATCTTCCCTCCATCCAAAGCGTTTGAGAAAACAGTGGATGGTTGAAGGGGAGGTGAAGATCACGACTGCTCCGGCTTCAGGCCTGGCTGCATCGGAATGCTCCCGGCAGAAGGTTTCGTAAATCACCTGCTCCCGAAGCGTATATCCCGCATGGGCAAGAAAAGTTCGTGAATCAAACGAAACAATACGGGGTCGCAAATAGAGAACACGCCGATCCTGAAAATGCATAAGGACATCGTGCGCCAGCTCTCTGCCGTAAAAGGAAGCAGGATGGTAGAGGACGGTACCGCCAAGTGCCTCGATCTTGCGGGCAGTCGCCGTACCGATGGCGACAGCAGGAAAGCGTGTCCATGCCGGATCTATCTGCGCAGCACTCACGACGGCTTGTTTGGAAGTGAACATCAACGTATCACACCCCTGATAGTCGATTGCAGATGCCGTCAGACGAAAGTCAATCATCGGCAGAGGAATCGTCCCCTCTTTCTCGACGGGAGAAGTGAGATAAACAGGTCTACGCATCGGAGGTTCTGGCGTTGTACTCCCCGGCAAACATCAGTTCATTGATATGTTCATCGTCATGGGGGTCAAAGTGCGGAGTGATCGCCCACCCCCTGGACGGGTCGAGTCGGACAATGCGGTCTTCAATCTCTTCGGCAATATGGTGCGCCGTTTCGAGGGTCATCTTCGGCTCAAGAACCAGATGAAATTCGACGTAATTTGCGTTGGAGTCGGTTCGGGTTTTAAGCCAATGGTAACCGTTGGTTTCGGGGTGGGAACTGATGATCTCCCCAATCGCCGCAACCATGGGCCCGGGAAGTGCTTCATCGAGCAGAATCATCGTCCCCTCATGGATGATCTCATACGCCGAATAAATAATGTATACACCGATCCCAAAACCAGACAGTGCATCGAGCCAATCCCAGCCGGTGATCCACACGAGAAAAAGCGCCAGAAGTACCGCGCCGTTACTCAGCAAATCGGTCTGGTAGTGGAGAGCATCTGATTTGATAACAAGATTGTCCGTCGCTTCAGCAACGCGGAGCAAATAACGCACCAACGCCCACGTTACACCGATCGAAAAGAGCATCACCAGCACCGATACTCCGAGGTACGCAGTCGCGCTTCCCTGAAAAAGCTTTTTCAAAGCCTCGTAGATAATATACAGACCCGAAAGGGTAATCACCGTCCCCTCGATCACTCCGGCAATGGCTTGAATTTTTCCCTTGCCATACTGGAAGCGTTCGCTGGGACGCTCTTCGGCTTTCTGAATCGCAAAAAAATTAAAAAGCGAAACTGCCATATCGAGGATCGAATCGATCGCCGAAGCCAGCACGGCGACTGAACCGCTGCCGATGCCTGCCAGCAACTTGAAAATCGTCAGAAACGCTGCCACACTTGTCGAAACAACCGTGGCACGCTTCTGAGGAGACATGGGGGTGATCCTGAGTGGCGTAGCAGACATGCGTCTATCTTAACTGCAGCGGCAGGTACACCGTCTGGTATGGCGGCGGGGGGCAGCGGAGTGACGCTTCCTGTGGACAGAGGAGGTTCGATGGGCACGGTGATGACGTTTTGCTCTGCGGTAAGATGCAGCATGGATACCGATATCATGCGCTACTTCCATTCGATTATGAGGCCAATAGACAGCCGGTTCGGTTTCGACAATCGAATACCCGTATGCTTCGCATCCATCGTAGTTGGCCTCCGGGCAGATTTTTGCCTGGGCAAACGATACGATCAGAGCGATACCGCTCAGAGAGAGAAGAATTTTTTTCATGATGTCCACCTTTTGGAAAAATTATTTCCCATTATAGCGTAAAAGGGGCTAAAACGCTCTTACAGTGCTTTTGCCAGCAGATCGGTTACCCGTTTGGCAAATGCTGCTTTGTCATCAAGCTCCAGTCCTTCGGCAAGCCTGGCGCTGTCGAGCAACACCCAGGCAGCCGCTTCAAGTTTCTCCTGTTTTTTGATTTTTTCGATTTTTTGAATCATCTCATGCTCAGGATTAATTTCAAGCACGAGAGGAACCTCGGGAGCCGTCTGTCCCATCTGACGAAAAACATGTGCCATCCCGGCCATCGGATCGGAGCTGTCGGGGACGACGCAGCTGGGGCTGTCACTCAGGCGCGTAGTGACTTTGACCTCCTTGACGGCATCGCCAAGGATATCTTTGAGTCTGGTGGTGATCTTTTTGTGTTTTTCAGACAGCTCTTTTTGTTCCTCTTCACTGAGAGATTCCGGGGCTTCAACGGTGGTAATGTCTTTGAATTCCCACTCTTTGTAGGCACCAATTGCCGGTGTGACAATTTCATCGATCTCCTTATCGTCGAGGATCAGTACTTCGATGTCGGCTTTTCTGTATGCCTCAAGAAGCGGAGAGTGGCGCAGCACACTCTCATCCTCTCCGATCAGATAGTAAATGTGCTTATCGGTCTCCCCTTCCCGTTCTCCGGCACGCTGAAGGTATGCCTCCAATGAGGTCAATCCCTCCACTTTGCTACTCTTGTAGCGGACAATGTCCAGCAGAAGCTCCTTGTTGGTATAATCGGTATAAATCCCCTCTTTGATCAGTTTGCTGTACTGATCGATGAAACGGTCGAATTTCTCTTCGGGGAGCTTTTGGATCGCCTGGAGGATCTTTTTGACCGAAGCTTGCTTGATATTGGCGAGGATCCGGTTCTCCTGCAGCAATTCCCGGCTGACATTGAGCGGCAGATCTTCACTGTCAATGATCCCCCGGACAAAGCGCAGATACAGCGGCAGGAGCTCTTTTTCATCATCGGTGATAAAGACTCGTTTGACGTAGAGCCTGGTACCCGGCTGGAAGTCCGCCCGGAAGATATCCATCGGTGCGGTATGGGGAATATAGAAAAGCGTCGTGTACTCCAGCGACCCTTCCGCATGGGTATGGAGCCAGGTCAGGGGCTCTTCACTGTCGTGCGAGAGGGTTTTGTAAAACTCGATATAATCTTCATCCTTCAGCTCCGACTTGGGCAGTCGCCACAGAGCCGTCGCGTCGTTAACCTGCTCGAATTTTGTCACCGTTTCGGTCTTTTTTTCATCTCCCTCACCGGTAGTCTCTTCGGTTTCGTATTTCAGGTAGATCGGATAGGGGATGTGATCGGAGTATTTTTTGACGATCTCCTTGACCCGCCACGTGTCATGAAACTCTTTTTCCTTCTCTTTGAGCTTGATGTAAACGATGGTACCGTACTCATCCTTGGTCACCGGCTTGACTTCGAATTCTCCGGTACCGTCTGAGCTGAACATATATGCTTGCTCTTCACCGGCTTTTTTGGTGATGACATCGACATTGGTCGCCACCATGAAGACGGAGTAAAACCCGACCCCGAACTGCCCGATGAGGTTGCTGTCTTTTTTGGCATCGCCGGTCATCTGCTCGACAAAGGCTTTGGTACCCGACTTGGCAATGGTGCCGAGGTTATCCATGAGATCCTGTTCATTCATCCCGATACCGTTGTCGATAATCGAAATCGAATTGTCATCTTTGTCGAAACGAATAATAATTTTGGGATCCCAGTCCATATCTTTGAACTGTGCATCGGTCAATTTGAGGTAGTTGAATTTGTCGAGTGCATCGTTGGCGTTTGAAACGAGTTCCCGAATAAATATCTCCTTGTTCGAATAGAGCGAGTGGGTCATCAGCTGAAGCAGCTGCCCTATCTCTGTTTGGTATTGATGTTTAGCCATGGCTAACTCCTTGTACGCTTAATATTTTCGCGATTATAGCAGAGTTTTTTTAATATTTCAAGTTTATTGGAAGGATAGTTTAGTCATAAGAGCTAAACTATCCTTATAACCATGGACTATTCCCACTCGATGGTCGCTGGAGGTTTGGAAGAGATATCGTAAACAACGCGATTGATCCCGTCGATCTCATTGATAATACGGCGGCTGATGTTTTCAAGAACATCGTGGGGAATATGGGCAAACGTCGCCGTCATCCCGTCAACCGACTCTACCATTCGGATTGCGACGGTGTTGTCGTAGGTGCGGTTATCCCCCATCACCCCCACGGAGCTGACGTTGAGCAGGACGGTAAAAGCCTGCCACACTTTGTCGTAGTAGCCGCTGGCACGGAGCTCCTCCTGCATGATCGCATCGCTCTCACGCAACAGATGGAGTGATGTTTCGTTCACTTCCCCCATAACGCGGATCGCCAGACCCGGCCCGGGGAAAGGGTGGCGCCCGATCATGTGCCGGGGCAGCCCCAGCTCCAGACCGAGTTTGCGCACTTCGTCCTTGAAGATTTCCCGAAGCGGTTCTACCAGCTCGAAGGTCATCCAC